>JBGSRY010000608.1:0-1870 GCA_041737325.1 Rhodoferax sp.
CCGCCAACGGCCCCACCGAGGGCGCTGAATGGTTGTGGCGTGAGCTGCTCTGGCGCGAGCACTTTCGCTGGCTGCACGTGCAGCACGGCGACAAGCTGTTTCGCTACCGGGGCTTGCGTGACAAGGTGCCCGCGCTGCACCACGACCCGGCGCTGTTTGCCCGCTGGTGTCTGGGCCGCACCGGTGAGCCGTTGGTGGATGCGGCCATGCACGAGCTGCTGGCCAGCGGCTACCTGTCTAACCGTCTACGCCAGGTGGTGGCCAGTTATTTGATTCACGAACTGCATGGCGACTGGCGCGCTGGTGCGGCGTGGTTTGAGGCGCAGCTGGTCGACTACGACGTGTACAACAACCAGGGCAACTGGCTCTACATTGCCGGCATGGGCACCGACCCGCGTGGTGGTCGTCACTTTGACGTGGCCAAGCAAACGCGCGAGCATGACCCCGAGGGCAGCTATCGGCGGTTGTGGCAGCAGGTCTGAACCAGCAACAACTGCCTGATTTCACAAACCCGATTGTTCCAAAAACATCGACTGCGCAAGCTCGAGTCGAATCAGGCGCACGCCAGGTTGAAGTGGAAGGTGGTGCCTTGGCCAGTGCCACTCTGCACCTCGATCTGGCTGCCATGCAGCTTCAGCAAACGTTGCACAATGGCCAGCCCCAAACCCAAATGCGTCGAGTGGTCGCCTGCCGCACTGCCACTGTGGTAGCGGGGCTCGAAGATGCGCGACAAGTTGTCGCTGGCGATGCCTGCGCCGTTGTCACGCAGTTCGATCAAAACCCCCTGGCTCGATTCCAAAATGGACAGCCGCACCTCCCCACCTGCAGGGGTGTGACGAAGGGCGTTGTCCACCAGGTTTACTAAGACACGCTCCAACTTGGCAATGTCAGCCGCCACCCTGAGGTTTGGCACAGGGGCATTGACGCTGAGCAGAACGCCGCGCTGCTGCGCATCCAGCGCAAACTTGGCCATGATGTCGTGTGCCAGTTCGGCCACCACCACAGGCTCCAGCGTCAGTGTCTCCTGTCCAGCATCCAGCCGCGCCAACTCCAGCAACTGCTCTACCAACCGGTGCAACACACGACCATTGCGCAATGCAATTTCAATGTGTTGCCTGTCTTGCGCTTCTGGATGATGCAGCAGCCAGGTCTCCAGGTAGCCCTGCAGTGATGCCAGCGGTGTTTTGAGGTCGTGCGCAATTTGGTCCAGCAGCTCACGCCGGGCGGCCTCGGCTGCGCGGATCTGGTCCATCTGATCAACCACGGTGTCGGCCAGCGCGACAAAGCTGCCCTGCAGTTCCAGCACTTCCCGGCTGGCCCAACCGGGCAAATGTCGGCCAATGGCGTTGCGCCCCAGCCCGCCTTGGCGAAAGGCTTGCATGGCCCGGCTGAGCGCGGCCAACGGCCGGGTCAGCAAACCAAACATCAGGCCCGAGGCCAGCAGTGCCAAAAAGAGCGCGCCCACGGTGAACAACAACGCCTGGTCTTGGCGCAACTTGCTAGCGGCACTGCTCTCCAGTGCGGCTTGCTTGCTGCCACCAACAATCACATACAGATAGCCGCGCAGCACCCCTGTTGCATCTTTGATCGGGGCCGCCGAAAAGACCTGGTGGCGTGCCGGGTTGCGCGGGTCGGTGCCATACAGCGGCAGGGCTGCCCCGGCCATAAATTGATGGACGGGTGCCAGCTCGATCTCTGACTGTTTGACCAAGCCCAGCTCACCCGAGTAAGCGCGAATTTTGCCCGTGGTGTCGGTGGCATAAATTTCAAACGCAGGCCCCAACAGCATGAGCGAATGGAACGCATTGCCAAGCGAGCTTTTGGCTACCTCACCCTCGCTGAGCAGTGGGTTGTCGGCCACCATATTGGC
>JBGSRY010000615.1:0-5091 GCA_041737325.1 Rhodoferax sp.
ATCGGGGTCACCGCGCACGCCGGTGATCTGGTTGCCGCTTGACTCCATGATCACGCCGCAGCCCACGCCGCAATACGGGCAAGTTGAACGTGTGTCGGTCATGGTGTGGTGTTCTCAGTCAGGTACCGGGTGTCGTGTTCAGGCGCAAGCCCGATGCCTGGCCGGGCCAGCCACCGGGCGCGTCTGTTCGGTGGCGTGGCTGGCCAGCTCGGTGGTTTTCAGGAACACTTGACCGGCCTCTACCTTGACTTCAAAACGCGGCGTGCAGCCCTCGTCTGGCGCGGCGGCCTGGCCGGTGCACAGGCCAATCGTCCAGTTGTGCAGCGGGCAGGCCACGCTGGTGCCAAACACAATGCCTTGGCTTAATGGGCCACCTTTGTGTGGGCAGCGGTCGAGCAGGGCAAACACCTCGTTTTGGTCGTTGCGAAACACGGCCACGTCCAGGCCGTGGGTGCGGGACACGCGGCGTGCGCCCAGCACGGCAATGTCGTCAAGGTGGCAAATGGGAGTCCAAGTGTTCATGGTGCTATTTCCTTTGTAGCTGGTTACGCTTTATATATAAGGGCTAGAGGCCTATTTGTTATAAAAATGTCAGCACTTCCATGGGCTGTCGTTGTGATGCCCTGGCAGGGCTGGTGGGGTTTTGTAGGGCTGACTTCAGCCAGCCAGGTCGACTGAAGTCGACCCTACAGGGGCCACCACAGACAGCATCCACACAAGGACTCACACGCTCAAGGCTTCAAATTGCCGCGTATCGACCGCCGCTTTGTCAAACTCAAACCACGGGTCGGGTTCGCCGTCCAGGGCAAACTGCAGGTTTTCCCACAGCGTCTGGCGGCCTGCGGCATCTTCCACAATGCGCTGCTTCACATAGTCCAGCCCGACGCGGTTGACAAAATGCACGGTGCGCTCCAGGTACCAACCCTCTTGCCGGTACAGCTCGCAAAACGCGCCGGTGTATTCCAGCACCTCAGCGGCGGTTTTGACCTTCACCAAAAAGTGCGCCACCTCGGTCTTGATGCCACCGTTGCCCGCCACATACATCTCCCAGCCACTGTCGACACCGATGATGCCCACGTCTTTGATGCCGGCTTCGGCACAGTTGCGCGGGCAGCCGCTGACGGCAAATTTCACCTTGTGCGGCGCGTACATGCGCCACAGGGCACGCTCCAGGTCTTTGCCCATTTGCGTGCTGTCTTGCGTGCCCATGCGACACCACTCAGAGCCGACGCAGGTTTTCACGGTGCGCAGCGCCTTGGCGTAGGCGTGGCCCGAAGGCATGCCGATGTCTTTCCAGACGTTGACCAAATCTTCTTTTTTGACGCCCAGCAGGTCAATACGCTGGCCACCGGTGACCTTGACGGTGGGAATCTGGTATTTGTCCACCACGTCGGCAATGCGGCGCAGTTCGCTGGCGCTGGTTTCGCCGCCCCACATACGCGGAATCACGCTGTAGCTGCCATCTTTTTGGATGTTGGCGTGGCTGCGCTCATTAATAAAACGGCTTTGCGGGTCGTCCTTGGCTTCTTTCGGCCAGGTGCTGATCAGGTAATAGTTCACCGCAGGGCGGCAACTGGCGCAACCGTTGGGGGTTTTCCATTCCATGAAGCGGTACACATCGGCCAGGGTGGTGAGCTTGTTGGCGCGAATGGCGTCGCGCACCGCTTGGTGGCCGTGGTCGGTGCAGGCGCACAGGGGTTTGAGCTTGGGCGTGGCCGAGTAGTCGGCTCCGGCGGTGAAGATCAGCAACTGCTCGACCAAACCGGTGCATGAGCCACAAGACGCGCTGGCCTTGGTGTGCTTGCGTACCTCGTCCAGGGTCATCAAGCCTTTTTCCTTGATGGCTTTGCAGATGGTGCCTTTGGTCACGCCATTGCAGCCGCAGACCTCGTCGGTGTCAGCCATGGCAGCGGCCTTGTTCTGACCCTGGTGGCCGGTATCGCCCACGTTGTGCTCGCCAAACATCAGCTTGTCGCGGATGTCGGCCACGGGGCGACCATCGCGCAGCAGTTTGAAGTACCAGCTGCCGTCCACGGTGTCGCCATACAGGCAGGCTCCCACCAGCTTGTCGTCTTTGAGTACCAGCTTTTTGTAGACGCCGCCCTTGGGGTCGCTCATGACAATTTCTTCCGTGCCCTCGCCCCCGGAAAAGTTGCCGGCGCTGAACAAGTCAATGCCTGTCACCTTGAGTTTGGTCGATGTCAGTGAGCCGGTATAGCGCCCAATACCAAATTGCGCCAGGTGGTTGGCCGCCACTTTGGCTTGCTCAAACAAGGGCGCTACCAGCCCGTAGGCAATGCCACGGTGGGCGGCGCATTCGCCCACGCTGTAGATGCGCGCGTCGGTGACGGTTTGCAGCGTGTCGCTGACCACAATGCCTTTGTCGCAGTGCAGGCGCATGGCTTGGGCCAGCTCCACGTTGGGGCGAATCCCCACTGCCATGACCACCAAGTCAGCAGGCACCTCGCTGCCATCTTTGAACTTGATGGCCGTGACGCGGCCATCGGGGCCACCCACCAGCTCCTGGGTTTGTGCGCCCATCAAGAAGTTCAGGCCACGCTCTTCGAGAGATTTTTGCAGCAACTTGCCGGCCACTTCGTCCAGCTGGCGCTCCATCAACGTGGGTTGCACATGCACCACGCTGACCGTCATGCCGCGCAGCATCAGGCCATTGGCCGCTTCCAGGCCCAGCAAGCCGCCGCCAATGACCACAGCGTGTTGGTAGTGCGTGGCCGCCTCAATCATGGCGTTGGTGTCAGCCATGTCGCGGTAGGCAATCACGCCTTGCAGGTCTTTGCCCGGTATGGGCAGCATGAAGGGGTTGGAGCCGGTGCACAGCAGCAGGCGGTCGTAGCCGGTGCTGAGGGTTTCGCCTGCGGCGTTTTGGGCGTGCACCACACGTTTGATGCGGTCAACCAAGGTCACGCGCCAACCGGCGTGCAGGGTGATGTGGTGGTCGGTGTACCAAGACCAGTCGTTGAGCACGATTTGGTCAAGCGTTTGCTCGCCTGCCAGCACCGGGCTGAGCAAGATGCGGTTGTAGTTGGGGTGCGGTTCGGCCCCAAAGACCGTGATGTCATACAGGTCGGGCGCAATTTTGAGCAGCTCTTCCAGGGTGCGTACGCCGGCCATGCCGTTGCCGACCATCACAAGTTTCATTTTGGTTTGGGGTTTGATGCGCATGTCCATAAATTTCCTTAGTCAGTTGAGGACAGAGCAACCCGGTGGGTTGGCCTGTCACGCAAGGGCTCAAGCAGCCTTTTCCACATGGGCTTGCCGGGTGTACAAAAAGTCGATCACGGCCTTGCGGTAGTGCAGGTATTGGGCGCTGTCAGCCAGCTCAACCCGGCTGCGCGGGCGTGGCAAATCCACCGCCAGCACCTCGCCAATGGTGGCGCTGGGGCCGTTGGTCAGCATCACAATCTTGTCGCTCAGGAGCACCGCTTCGTCCACGTCGTGTGTCACCATCACCACCGTGCTGTGGGTGCGTGCCACGATGTCCAGCAACTCGTCTTGCAGCTTGGCGCGGGTCAGCGCGTCGAGCGCGCCAAAGGGCTCGTCCATCAGCAGCACTTTGGGCTCCATCGCCAGGGCGCGGGCAATGCCGACGCGCTGTTTCATGCCGCCCGATATTTCACCCGGGCGTTTTTGTGTGGCCGGGGTCAGGCCCACCAGCGCCAGCGCGGTGTCGGTGCGCGCCATCAGTTGCGCCTTGGTCTCTGAGGGCGCACCGGTGGAGCGGTTGGCCGCACCAAACACACGCTCCACGCCCAGGTAGACGTTCTCAAAACAGGTCAGCCAGGGCAGCAGCGAGTGGTTTTGGAACACCACGGCGCGATCCGGGCCTGGGCCGGCAATTTCGCGGTTGTCGCACAGCAGGTGGCCCTGGGTGGGCGTGGTCAGGCCGGCAATCAGGTTCAGCAGGGTGGACTTGCCGCAGCCCGAGTGGCCAATCAGCGCCACAAATTCGCCCTTGGCCACCGTCAGGTTCACGCCTTGCAGCGCGCAAAACGGGCCTTTTTTGGTTTTGAAAGTTTGTTCGACACCGACGATGTCGATGAACTTGGTGGTTTGGTTGGCGTGCATGGTGGAATCCTTTTGATCAGTTGGGGACAGGGCAAAATTTCACTGCGTGTAAATTCTTGGTCTGTCCCGCAAAGCTATTAGTTTTTGACTTCTTCAAACGTGAACGCCGTGGCCACCTTGATCAGCGCGTATTCCAGAATCAGCCCGACGACACCAATCACAAAGATGGCGATGATGATGTTTTTGACGTTCAGGTTGTTCCACTCGTCCCAGACCCAAAAGCCGATGCCCACGCCACCGGTCAACATCTCGGCGGCCACAATCACCAGCCAGGCGGTGCCCACGGCCAGCCGCACACCGGTCAGCATGTAGGGCAGCACCGAGGGGAACAAAATCTTGGTGACGATCTTCCACTCGCTCAAATTCAGCACACGCGCCACGTTCATGTAATCCTGCGGCACGCGCTGCACGCCCACGGCGGTGTTGATGATCATGGGCCAGATACTGCAGATGAAAATCGTCCATATCGCCGCTGGGTCAGCGCCCTTGAACACCAGCAAGCCAATCGGCAACCAGGCCAGGGGCGACACCGGGCGCAGCAGGCTGATCAGCGGGTTGAACATGCGGCTCAAAAACTCAAAGCGGCCAATGGCAAACCCGGCCGGGATGCCCACCGCTGCCGCCAGCCCAAAGCCCACCGCCACACGCTGCAAGCTCATCAAAATGTTCCAGCCCACGCCCTGGTCATTGGGGCCGTTGCGGTAAAACGGGTCGCTGAAAATCACCAGCGCTTGCTTGAACGTATCGATGGGCGAGGGGATGCTGCTGGCGGTGCTGATGCTCACCAGCGCCCAGATGCCCACCAGCAACCCCAGCCCCAGCAGTGGCGGCAACGCGGTCAGCCACAGGGCACGCCAGTCAAAGGCTGGTTTTTGTATGCTTTTTGAGGCTGTAGCCCTTGTATCTGTTGCTTGAGCAGCTACTGATTTCATAGTTTTGTGTGGCACGGTAGAAGCCACTGGCTCAGGGCCTGAGGCTTCCAGTGGCGAGTGAAAAACGGCGCTG
>JBGSRY010000024.1:0-5562 GCA_041737325.1 Rhodoferax sp.
GTCGGTGTTGATGCCGTACTTGGCAATGGCTTCAGACACTTTGCTCAGCGGCAGTTTGCCGTCGTCGGCCAGCGCTTTCAGGGCGGCAATCACGATGAAGTGGCGGTTGATCTCAAAGTGCTCGCGCAATTTAGAGCGGAAGTCGCTGCGGCCAAATCCGTCGGTACCCAGCACCTTGTAGGTGCGGCCCTTGGGAATGAAAGCGCGAATTTGCTCGGCATACGACTTGATGTAGTCGGTGGATGCCACCACCGGGCCGTCATGTCCAGCCAGTTGCTGTGCCACAAACGACACTTTGGCAGGCGCATTGGGGTTGAGCAGGTTGTCACGCTCGCAGGCCTGGCCGTCACGCGCCAGCTCGTTAAAGCTGGGGCAACTCCACACGTCAGCGGTCACACCCCAATCGACAGCCAGCAGTTTTTGCGCCACAAAGCTCTCACGCAGAATCGTGCCAGAGCCCAGCAACTGCACACGCGGGCCAGTGCTGCCCGCAGCGCCCGGTTTGCACAGGTACATGCCTTTGATGATCTGCTCTTCAGTGCCTGGGGTCAGACCCGGCATGGCGTAGTTTTCGTTCAGCAAGGTCAGGTAATAAAAGACGTTGTCTTGCTTTTCCACCATGCGTTTCAAGCCGTGGTGCAGGATCACGCCCACTTCGTGTGCAAAGGTCGGGTCGTATGAAACGCAGTTGGGGATGGTGCCCGCCAGAATGTGGCTGTGGCCGTCTTCGTGCTGCAGGCCTTCGCCGTTGAGCGTGGTGCGCCCACTGGTGCCGCCCAGCAAGAAGCCGCGCGCTTGCATGTCGCCAGCAGCCCAGGCCAGGTCACCAATGCGCTGAAAGCCGAACATCGAGTAGTACACGTAAAACGGCACCATGATGCGGTTGCTTGTTGAATAGCTGGTAGCTGCGGCAATCCAGCTGGCCATGCCACCGGCTTCGTTGATGCCTTCTTGAAGAATCTGACCCTTTTTGTCTTCCTTGTAGTACATCACCTGGTCTTTGTCGACCGGGGTGTAGTTTTGGCCGGCCGGGTTGTAAATACCAATCTGGCGGAACAGGCCTTCCATGCCAAAAGTGCGGGCTTCGTCCACCAAAATTGGCACCACGCGCTGACCCAACGCCTGGTCGCGCAGCAGCTGGGTGATGAAGCGCACATAGGCTTGGGTGGTGGAGATTTCACGTCCCTCAGGGGTTGGTTCCATCACCGCCTTGAAGGTCTCGATGGATGGCACGGTGAAGTGCTCGTCGGCCTTGGTGCGGCGGTGCGGCAGGTAGCCACCCAGCGCTTTACGACGTTCGTGCAGGTAGCGCATCTCAGGCGTGTCGTCGGCTGGTTTGTAGAACGGAATGTCCGCAATCTGACTGTCAGGAATCGGAATGTTGAAGCGGTCACGGAACGTCTTGATGTCTTCGTCAGTGAGCTTCTTGGTCTGGTGCACGTTGTTTTTGCCCTCACCACTCTTGCCCATACCAAAACCTTTGACGGTTTTGATCAGCAACACGCTGGGCTGGCCGGTGTGGTTCACCGCCGCGTGGTAAGCCGCGTATACCTTTTGCGGATCATGACCACCACGGCGCAGGTTCCAGATGTCGTCATCGCTCATTTTTTCGACCATCTTGGCCGTTTCAGCTGTGCGGCCAAAGAAATTTTTGCGCACAAACGCACCGTCGTTGGCCTTGAAGGCTTGGTAATCGCCGTCCAGCGTGTCCATCATCACTTTTTTCAGTGCGCCGTCTTTGTCACGCGCCAGCAATGGGTCCCAGTTGCTGCCCCACAGCAGCTTGATGACGTTCCAGCCAGCACCACGGAACGTGCCTTCAAGCTCTTGCACAATTTTGCCGTTGCCGCGCACCGGGCCATCCAGGCGCTGCAGATTGCAGTTGATGACAAACACCAGGTTATCCAGGTTTTCACGTGCAGCCAGGCCAATCGCACCCAAGGATTCAACCTCGTCCATTTCGCCGTCACCACAAAACACCCAGACCTTGCGGTTTTCGGTGTTGGCAATGCCGCGGGCATGCAGGTACTTCAAGAACCGCGCCTGGTAAATCGCCATCAGCGGGCCTAGACCCATCGAGACGGTGGGAAACTGCCAGAACTCGGGCATCAGCTTGGGGTGCGGGTAGCTCGACAAGCCCTTGCCACCAGTTTCCTGGCGGAAATTGAGCAGCTGCTCTTCAGTCAAACGGCCTTCCAGGTAAGCGCGGGCATAAACACCCGGTGCCACATGGCCCTGGATGTAGAGGCAATCACCGCCATGGTTTTCGCTCTCGGCATGCCAAAAGTGGTTAAACCCGGCACCAAACATGTGCGCCAGACTGGCAAAGCTGCCAATGTGACCACCCAGGTCACCACCGTCTTCAGGGTGATGGCGGTTGGCTTTGACCACCATCGCCATGGCGTTCCAGCGCATGTAGGCGCGCAGGCGTTCTTCAATCTCGATGTTGCCGGGGCAACGCTCTTCCTGGTCCGGCTCGATGGTGTTGACATAGCCGGTGTTGGCCGAGAACGGCATGTCAATGCTGCTTTGGCGTGCGTGCTCCAGCAGCTGTTCTAAAAGGAAGTGGGCGCGCTCGGGGCCTTCACTTTGAATGACAGCACTTAATGCGTCCATCCATTCGCCGGTTTCCTGGGTGTCTTGATCTGGCGCAGCTGCGCCTACTCGGCTTTCGGGTAATGCTGACATGTTTGTCTCCTGTTTGATTTAGCTCATCGATCGTAGGTGAGTTCGCCATGTTTGTGGCTGAAAAGATTTTATAACCCTTTTCTAAAAATTTCAAATAGTGTTTTATTTATTCATAATATGAAATACAAGCGATTCCAAACCTTCTACACTTTGCGCATGACGGTAGCCCGAATCCTCAAGCCTTTTACGCATTTTGCGCACTCGCTTTCGACCCATGTCAAGCGTTGGTGGTCACGCCAAAGCCCAACCCGGCAAGACCGCTTTGCCATGCTTGCGCCACTGGCTGCTGTGCTGCTGTTTTTTGCGACCATCCTGGCGGTGTTTGCCTACCTGCGCTATGAAGAAGTGACACGTGAGCGTGAAGCCATCAACCGTGATGTGGAGTACGCACAGCAGCGCTTGCGCCTTCGATTGCTGGAGCACCAGGATCAACTGATGCGCTTTGCACGGGAAATTTCCAGCAAGGAAATCAGCCGCACTGAGTTCATGAACCGTGCCGAGACTTTGGTCAACCTGTACCCCGAGCTGGAAAAATTGACCTGGATCGATGAACACCAGCATGTCCATGAAGGTTTCGATGCCGCCCGCGCTGCAACGCTGCGCAAAAAATCATTAAAACCCTTGATGCAAACCAGTGAAACTCTGGAAGGCTATCAATTGGTGCGCGACTTGTTGCAGCCGGTTTACTCCACCCCACATGCCCAAAAAGACATGGCCAGCGTGCTGCAGCTGCATGTTCCCCTGACCCTCAAAAACAGTTTCAAGGGCGACTTGCTGGCCGAGTATTCCATTGATGCCATTTACCGCTACGGTGTGCCGTATGAAATTGCCTCCAAGTACGCCATGTCGTTTCACGACACGGACGGCAAGTTGCTGGCCGGCACCACGGTGTCTGAAAACAAACTCAAACGCGCCCTTTTGCCTTGGTCAGCCCCGATCAACACCTACGAATTACCGCTTTCACCTATTGGTAATGGCGTGACCGTGCGGGGCTTGGCCTATAGAACTTCATTGGGTGTCATTGGCAACGCCTTGTTTTGGCTGGTGATGGTGCTCAGTGTCATCACCGCCTGGCTGCTGTTGGCGAACTGGCGACACACCCGACGACGCATACAGGCCCAGGCGGCACTGGTTCAAGAAACCGCCTTTCGCCGCGCCATGGAGAACTCCATGCTCACCGGTATGCGGGCCTTGGACATGCAGGGCCGCATCACCTATGTGAACCATGCGTTTTGTCGCATGACGGGGTGGAGTGAAGCCGAATTGGTTGGGCAAACCGCGCCTTTTTCGTATTGGCCAGAAGAGGATGTAGAGACGCTTAAAAAACGTTTGCATGAAGAACTGACTGGGCAAATCTTGCCCAGCGGGATCCAGTTTCGCGTCAAACGCAAAGACAACACCCTGATTGATGCGCGTTTGTACGTGTCACCGCTGATTGATGCCTTTGGCATCCAGACCGGCTGGATGACCTCGATGACCGACATCACCGAACCCAACCGGGTGCGCGAACAACTGGCGGAATCGCATGAACGCTTTACCACCGTGCTGGAAGCCCTGGATGCCTCCATTTCAGTGGCACCTTTGGGCTCTGACGAGCTGTTGTTTGCCAACAAACTTTACCGTTTGTGGTTTGGCACCCACTCCCAGGGGCATCTTCAGTTGGTGGCCGAAGCCGGCGTGCCCACGCCCGCCACCAGTGACGAAACCCGTGACACCGTGGATGCCTTTGCCGGTTTGCCAACCGACCAGTTATCCGAGAAAGAAACGGAGAGTGCCGAGATTTATATCGGTAGCCTGGGCCGCTGGCTGGAGGTCCGCACGCGCTACCTGAGCTGGGTTGATGGTCGCCTGGCGCAGATGGTGATTGCCACCGACATCACGGTGCGGCGACTGGCCGAGGAGCAGTCCGAAGTGCAAGCCGAACGCGCCCAGGCCTCCAGTCGGTTGATCACCATGGGTGAGATGGCCTCAAGTGTGGCCCACGAACTCAACCAACCCCTGACGGCCATCAACAATTACTGCAACGGCATGGTGTCTCGCATCAAAGCCCATCAAATTGACGAGGAAGAATTGCTGGGCGCACTGGAAAAAACTGCGCGTCAGGCCAGCCGTGCGGGGCAGATCATCCAGCGCATCCGGTCTTTTGTGAAACGCAGCGAACCGAACCGGGCCCTGGTCAGCGTGGCCACCCTGGTAGCAGAAGCGCTGGAGTTGGCTGAAATTGAATTACGCAGGCGCAACGTGCGGCTGGCCCAGTACGTGGCCCCGCATATTCCTGCGCTGCTGGTGGACCCGATCCTGATTGAACAGGTGTTGTTGAATTTGCTCAAGAATGCGGCCGAGTCGATTGATGCGGCCCAAAAACCAACCGCGCAGCGGCTGATCAAACTGCGCGTGGCACCGAAACCTGTGGAAGGTAAAACCGTGATCGAGTTCATGGTGACCGATACCGGCCCGGGCATTGCGCCTGATGTCATGATCCGTTTGTATGAAGCGTTTTACTCCACCAAGGTGGATGGCATGGGCATTGGCTTGTCTTTGTGCCGTTCCATCGTCGAGTCGCACATGGGCCGAATGAAAGCCGAGAACATCTACAATGAAGGAACAGTCACCGGTTGCTGCTTTACCTTTTGGATACCGATCGCAGAACCGCTACCGACAGCGCTGATCAAGCGCACTGAACAACCACAATTGCAGGTTTTGCCATGAGTTTGATTCCGAAAAAAGGTACGGTCTATGTCGTTGATGACGATGAGGCGGTACGTGACTCCCTTCAATGGATGCTGGAGGGGCAAGATTACAGGGTACGCTGCTTTGATTCTGCCGAATCTTTTCTAAGCCGCTTTGACGCACGCGAAGTAGCCTGTCTGATTG
>JBGSRY010000064.1:0-15753 GCA_041737325.1 Rhodoferax sp.
GGCTTTTTGCTGCCCACGGGGCTTGATTACACTTGCCGCCATGAACCCATTCAACCCGGCATGAAGCAAGATGGCGTTGCTGATCATTGATGCCATGAACGTCATCCGGCGCATCCACGAGGCGGCGCACGAGCTGGACAGTGCCGAGCAGGTGGCACACACCATCAGCGCCAGTCTGGCCTCTTTCAAGCGCGCGCTCAAAACCCACCAGCCGACCCATGCTGTGGCTGTGTTTGACCATGGTGGCCGCACCTGGAAACATGCCCTTTATGCCCCCTACCAGGCCCAGCGCAAACCGATGCCAGAGGGCTTGCGCGCCGGTTTGTTGAGCATCAAACAAGCACTGCAGGCCACGGGGCTGCACTCGATTGCCATTGAAGGCATCGAGGCTGACGATGCCATTGCTGCGTTGGCCCAGAAGTGGTGCCAGACGCGCCCCGACCCGGTCATCATTTTGTCCACCGACAAAGATTTTTTGCAGCTGCTCAGTGACCAGGTGGGCATTTATGACCACTTCAAAGGCGTGTGGCGTGACGCGGCCTATGTGCAGCAAAAATTTGGTGTCCAACCGGCACAAATGGGTGACCTGCTGGCCCTGATGGGGGACGCGGTGGACGGTGTGCCGGGGGTAGACAAAATCGGTTGCAAAACCGCTGCCGGGTTGCTGCGCATCAACGGCCATCTGGAGCGCGTGCTGTCCAACGCCGACAAGGTCTCGGGGCAAGTGGGTGCCAAGCTGCGCCAAGGTGCTGCCATGGCGCGGCTGTCCAGAAAACTGGTGTCTTTCAAAACCGACATGCCGCTGGGCCTGACGTGGCGGATGTTGGCGCAGTCGTCCCCTGTGCGAGTGTCGCCATGAACCGTGTGCAGTGGGCGCTGCCGTCTTATCATGCTGTATCCATCACCTGACAGAGAGGCTCCCCATGACTGATGCCACACCCTACACCCCGCCCAAGGTCTGGACCTGGGACAAAGCCAATGGTGGCAAGTTTGCCAACATCAACCGGCCCGTGGCTGGCCCCACGCATGACCAGGATTTGCCGCGCGGCAAACACCCGCTGCAACTGTATTCCCTGGCCACGCCCAACGGGGTCAAGGTGGGCATCATGCTGGAAGAATTGCTGGCGCTGGGACACTGCGGCGCTGAATACGATGCCTGGCTGATCCGCATCCATGAAGGTGACCAGTTTGGCAGCGGCTTTGTGGCAGTTAACCCCAACTCAAAAATCCCGGCGCTTTTGGACTGCAGTGGCCCCGAGCCGGTGCGGGTGTTTGAGTCGGGCGCGATTTTGCTGTACCTGGCAGAAAAGTTTGGCGCTTTGGTGCCCCCTGAGCCTGCGCAACGTGCCGAGTGCCTGTCGTGGTTGTTTTGGCAAATGGGCAGTGCACCCTACCTGGGCGGTGGTTTTGGCCACTTTTATGCCTATGCACCGACCAAAATTGAATACGCCATCGACCGCTTTGCGATGGAGGTCAAACGCCAGCTCGACGTGCTTGACCGCCGACTGGCCGAGAGCCCGTATGTGGGCGGGGACACGTACACCATTGCCGACATCGCCATCTGGCCCTGGTACGGGGCTTTGGTCAAAGGCCTCATTTACGAGGCCGGTGAGTTTTTGCAGGTGCAGCACTACAGCCATGTGATCCGCTGGGCCGACGAGATCGCCCAACGCCCCGCCGTGCAGCGTGGCCGCATGGTCAACCGCGCCAGCGGCCCCCTGGAACACCAGCTCCACGAGCGCCACGATGCCAGCGACTTCGACACCCGCACGCAAGACAAACTGCAGGCACCCGCATGATCACGCTGTACGACTGTGCCACCGCACCCAGCCCGCGCCGGGCGCGCATTTTGTTGGCTTAAAAAGGCATTGCCCATGACACTGTGCAGATCGACCTGAAGGGTGGTGAGCAACTGGGTGCAGCCTATCGCCAGATCAACCCCCAGTGCACGGTGCCCGCCCTGCGCACCGAAGAAGGCGTGGTGCTGGCTGACAACGCGGCGATTGCCGCTTACCTGGAAGCCCGCTACCCGCAGCCGCCCATGCTGGGCGTGACACCGTTGGACCAGGCCGAGATTGCCAGTTGGCAGTGGCGGGTTGAGTTTGAGGGCTTTTTGGCCATTGCCGAAGCGCTGCGCAACAGTTCGCCTGCCATGGTCAACCGGGCCTTGCCCGGGCCCGTCAACTATGCGCAAATTCCGCAGCTGGCTGAGCGTGGCCGGGCCCGCTTGCAGCAATTTTTTGAAGACCTCAACGACCGGCTGGCAACGCGTGAATTCATTGCGGCAGAGCAGTTCAGCATCGCCGACATCACCGCTGTGGTGGCGGTGGACTTTGCCCGTGTGGTCAAGATCAAACCCGACGAGCGGCATCCGCATCTGCTGCGCTGGCGCACCGCCATGCAGCAGCGCCCCGCCATGGCGCTGTAGCGTTTTCGTTGCAGGCCGCCGCCCCACCCATTTGTTCAACTCGCGCAAGCAACCAACCATGAAAAATCTATTAAAAATCACACTTTTGGCCTCTGCACTGAATGCAGGTCATGTCTGGGCCGCAGATGCCACACTGGTGGCGGCGGCCAAAGAGCCGGGCGCGGTCGTTACCAGCAGCGGCCTGGTGTACCGCTCACTCAAAGACGGCACGGGTGACAGTCCCAAGGCCAGTGACAAGGTCAAGGTCAACTACCGTGGCACGTTTCCTGATGGTCAAGAATTTGACAGCTCTTACAAACGCAACCAGGCGATTGAATTCGGTTTGAACCAGGTTATCAAGTGCTGGACCGAGGGCGTGCAGCGTATGAAGGTCGGCGGCAAGGCCAAGCTGACGTGTCCAGCAGCCATAGCCTACGGTGAGCGCGGTGCAGGTGGGGTGATTCCACCCAACGCCACACTGCTGTTTGAGGTGGAGTTGCTTGCCATCAACGGCAAATAGCTTGTACCCGTGTTGGCTGCGCTGGGGCTGACTTACACCCGCAGCGGCTCTTCTTGCATGGCCTCACACTGGTCGTCGAGCATTTGCACCTGGCCTTGCCAGTAGTCGCTTGAGCCAAACCAGGGGAAGTGAATTGGGAAAGTGGGGTCGTCCCAACGGCGTGCCAGCCAGGCGCTGTAATGAATCAGGCGCAGCGTGCGCAGGGGTTCAATCAGCGCCAGCTCGCGGCGGTCAAAAGGGCGAAACTGCTCATAGCCGTCCACCAGTGCCGCCAGTTGGCGGGTGCGTTGCTGGCGGTCGCCACTGACCAGCATCCACAAGTCTTGCACCGCAGGCCCGGTGCGTGCGTCATCCAGGTCCACAAAGTGGGGCCCCGGCAGGTGACTGGCGGGCAAGTCCAGGGGTGTCCACAAGATGTTGCCGGGGTGGCAGTCGCCGTGCAGGCGAATCAGTTGAATCGGGCGTTGCGGCTCAGCTTGTGCATCTGCAGCCTCGTCTGCGTCTGGCACGGTTTCATTGGCAGCAGGCGTGTTCCGGTTTGACTTTTTTAAGCTTTTTGAGCCTGTAGCCCCCTTTAAACAAGGGTTAGTAGCTATTAAATCAATAGCTTTTTGCGATGCCTTTTCCCAGGTGGATTGCACATCCAGCGGTAACTTGTCGTGGGCCAGCAGCCACTCGCGGCTGTCGATGGCAAAACTTTGCAGATCAAGCGTGGGCCGATGCACAAAAGCCTGGGCCGCACCCACGCTGTGGATGCGCGCCAGAAAACGTCCGACCCATTCCAGCACGTCGCCGTCGTCGAGTTCGGGTTGTCGTCCGCCGCGCCAGGGACTGACGCTGAAGTCGAATCCAGCATAGTGGTGCAGGGTGTGGTCGTGCAGAGTCAGTGGGCTCACAACCGGTATTTCGGCCGCGCTCAGTTCCAGGGAAAACGCGTGTTCTTCCAGAATTTGCGCCTGCGTCCAACGCTGTGGGCGGTAAAACTTGGCCACCACCACGCTGGCATCTTCAAGCTGCACCTGGTAGACCCGGTTTTCATACGAACTCAAGGCCATTTGCCGGCCGTCACCATACAGCTGCACGCTGGCCAGTGCGTCCAGAACCACATCCGGGGTGAGTGTCTGGTACGGGTGGCTGGTGCTGGGGTCGGACTTATGCATTGGTGTTGGCGCGGACTTCGTCGATGCTGGTCAGGCCCGCCAACACTTTCATGATGCCGTCCTGACGCAGGGTGCGAAATGTACCACCCTTGAAGGCTTCGAGCACCAGCGCATCCGGGTGCGCATTGGTTTGAATCAGGCGGCGCATACCGGGGGTGATGGTCAGCAGTTCATGCAAACCGATGCGTCCAGCCATGCCGGTGTTTTGGCAGTGGCTGCAACCGCTGGCGCTGTAGTGCAGCAGTTGCCCAGCTTGGCCGAATTCGGTTTGCCATTGCGCCAGCAGCTCGGTTTTGGTGGGGGCGAATGTGGGCGCAAAGGCGTGCAAGTAGTCATCCAGCAGTTCATCCAGGTAGGCCAGGCTGGCGGGCTCCGAGGTGGTGCAGTGGCTGCACCAGCGCCGGGCCAGGCGCTGCGCCAGCACGGCCAGCAGTGAGTCGGCAAAGTTGAAGGGGTCCATACCCATGTCAATCAGCCGGGTGACGGTTTCTGCGGCATTGTTGGTGTGCAGGGTGGACAGCAGCAAATGCCCGGTGAGTGAGGCTTCAATGGCCATCCGGGCGGTTTCTGCATCACGAATTTCTCCCACCATGATGATGTCCGGGTCGGCGCGCAAAAAAGAACGCAGGGCTTTGGCAAAAGTCCAATCAATTTTGGGGTTGACTTGAACCTGGCGCAGGGCCGGTTGGGTGATTTCAATCGGGTCTTCGGCTGTCCATATCTTGCGCTCCGGGGTGTTGAGAAAATCAAGCACCGAATGCAGTGTGGTGGTTTTGCCCGAGCCGGTGGGGCCAACGCAAAGCACCATGCCGTAAGGACGGCTGACGGCCTGGCGCAAACCCGCCAAGTTGGCATCTGACATGGCCAACTTGTCCATGGCCATTGGTTTGGCGGACGACAGCAAGCGCATCACCACGTCTTCGAGACCGTTGCTGGTGGGTATGGTGGCCACACGCAGTTCAAGCCGGTGGCGCGGGGAGAATTTATGAAAATCAATCTTGCCGTCTTGGGGTTTGCGGCGCTCTGATATATCCAGGTCGGCCATGATTTTCAGCCGTGCCACCAGTGCCGATCGGTAGGTGTGGGGTAGCTCCAGATACGGTGACAGCAAGCCGTCTTTGCGAAACCGGATGCGTACTTTGGCGCGTTGCGGTTGGCACTCGACATGGATGTCGCTGACCGCGCGGGCACTGGCTTCGACAATCATGGTGTTGATCAGTTTGACCAGCGTGTTGTCGGATTCTGCCAGGGGCGGGGCTTCATCTTTGTCTTCGGTTTGGGGCTGGGTCTGGTCATGCAGCTCCATGCTTTCCAGCAACTCGTTGCCACTGGCCAGGGCTTCGGTCGGGCTGCTGGCGGGCGTGTTGGCATCGGTTGGCCAGTCGTTCAGGCCGAGCTTGTCATAGGCCGAAGTAATCATGCGGGCAATGTGCTGCTCATCGGCCAGTGTGGCAATGACCCGCGCGCGTAACAAAAATTCAAGCTCCTCAATCATCACGCGCCGGGTCGGGTCGACGCAGGCGATCACCATCAGGCTGTTGCGCGTTAGCAGGGGCAGCACCAGCAAGCGTCGTGCTGTGCTGACAGGAATTTTGGCCAGTGCGGCAGGTTCAATCGGGAATTGGGTGACATCCACCACCGGGTAACCCATTTTGCGTGCCAGTGCATTGTTCAGATCGCCACGGGTCAATACCCCCATCTGGATCAGCAATTCGCCCAGGGGTTGCGCGCTGATCCCGTTTTGGTGTGCCAGTGCCTGATGCACCTGCGCTTCGGTCACATACCCCAGGCGCAGCAACGCCTCGCCAAGGCGGATCATGGGCATTTTGGATTGATGATCCAACGCCAGCATCAATTGCTCCGGAGTGGTCACCACGGCATCTGCCAGGCAGTCCATGTTGTCAGACACCAGCGCGGTGGTTGCAAGTGCCACCGACAGCCCGGGTTGGGCTTCACGCTCCAAGCGGCCAATCTGATCCGTGAGACTCACGTTCACAAACGCATCATGCGGCACAAACACCCGTTCCAATGCGCCTTGGTCGTCCAGCGGTGTAAAAAGAAACAAGCCAAACGAGGTTTCCACATAGCCAGCGGTCAAGCCCGAGCGCACATGACCATCAAGCAAATGCAGGTGGTATTCGATGAAGGATGGCTGCTGACATGGTCCGGGGAACGGTGCGCTATGGCCCGCAGCCTGCGGGTAAATGGGTTGTTTCAGGGTCAGACGGCGAAATTGCGTGAACGCGAGCGTGGTGGGCGCGTTGGTGCGTTCAATTTGAATGGCAATGGTTTTGTCGGTAGGCGACACAGACAGCAGCGAACAGTGGCCAATGGCCCCGTTGAGGCCTTCAAGTTCACAGGCTTGGGGCTCGGACCAGGGCTCGGCCTTGCTGTAAAGGGCCGATAGCGGAGCGGGCCAGCAAAATTCGGCAAACAAGGCGGTACGTGCCGCCTTGGCGGGTTGTGGAAAGCTGCTCTTGCTTGGCGCTGGTGGTGAGGTGACGGCGGTCAACATCAGAGCCTCCTGTGCCCAGACAAGCAGGTGCAGACACCCGGCAAAACAACGCGGGTGTGGGTTGTTTGCAGCACGGGCTGCGCGCAGCCCCCTATGTTTGATTTCATTGAATCCCCCTCCTGCCAAGCCTCTATCATGCCTGATTCGTAACAAATTGTTGCGTAATGCCACTTTGCCACGAAGTGGCTGCTTTGAACAGGCCCCGTTTTTCCTTGGCAAGTGCCTCTACATCGGCTTTTGTTTTTACGTTAACGTGCGACCGGCGTGCTTTTGTAATTGTGTTGTGCCCCGGAGAAATTCATGTTTGACTACATCATCATCGGCGGCGGCTCGGCTGGCTGTGTGTTGGCCGGACGACTGTCTGAAGACCCCAACATCACCGTTGCCTTGCTTGAGGCCGGTCCCGTTGACAGCAGCGTGTTGATCCATTGCCCGGCAGGCCTGGCGGTGATGGCATCGCTGAGTCTGAACGGCTGGGGCCTGCATACCGTGCCGCAGCCCGGTTTGAACGGTCGCCGGGGTTACCAGCCGCGTGGCAAGGTGATGGGGGGCTCAAGCTCGCTCAATGCCATGATCTATACCCGGGGTCACCGTTCAGACTACGACCGCTGGGCGGCGCAGGGCAACCCTGGATGGTCTTATGCGCAGGTGCTGCCTTATTTCAAAAAAGCCGAGCACAACGAACGTGGGGCAGATGATTTTCACGCCACCGGTGGGCCGCTCAATGTGATGGATTTGCGCAGTCCGAACCGGTTTGGTGAGCTGTTTGTGCAAGCGGCTGAACAAGCGGGTTACCGGCGCAACCCTGATTTCAATGGCATCGACATGGAGGGGGTAGGGTACTACCAGGTGACGCATAAAAATGGCGAACGCTGCAGCGCCGCCAAGGCGTATGTCACGCCAAACTTGTCACGTCCCAATTTGCGGGTGTTCACCGGCGCATTCACCACCCGCATCCTGATGGAAAAAAAGCGTGCCGTGGGGGTGGAGTTTGAGCACCAAGGCCAGACCAAACAACTCAAGTGCCAGCGCGAAGTGCTGCTGTGTGCCGGGGCCATCCAGTCGCCGCAAATTCTGATGCTTTCGGGCATTGGCCCTAAAGCGCATTTGCTGGCGCATCACATCGCCCCAATCCATGATTTGCCCGGTGTGGGACAGCATTTGCATGACCACATTGACGTGGTACAGGTGGTGGACGTGCCCGCGGCCAAAGACTTGTTTGGGGTTTCTGCCGCCGGGGCCTGGCGCATGCTCAAAGGCATTTTTGAATGGCGCAAGTTGCGTCAAGGGATGCTGACCACCAATTTTGCTGAAGCAGGTGGTTTCATCAAGAGTGACCCTGCTGAAACCGTGCCTGATTTGCAGCTGCACTTTGTTATCGGCAAGCTCATCAACCATGGCCGTACGGTGTCGCTGGGGCATGGATTCTCATGCCACCTGTGCGTGCTGCGTCCCAGAAGTTATGGCAGCGTGAAGTTGGCCAGCAATGACCCGCATGTGCTGCCTTTGGTAGACCCGGATTTTTTGGCTTCGCGCGACGATCTGGATCGTCTGGTGCGTGGCTTCAAGCGCATGCGCCAAATTCTGGCGCAACCGGCGCTGGCACAGTTTGGCGGGCGCGAGCTGCAAGCCACTGCCCAGGCGCAAACCGATGAAGAAATTGAGCAAGTGATCCGCGACCGGGCAGACACCATTTACCACCCGGTGGGCAGCTGCCGCATGGGCCCTGGTGAACTGGATGTGGTGGATGCCGAACTGCGGGTGCATGGCCTGCAAGGCTTGCGCGTGGTGGATGCCTCCATCATGCCGCAGGTGGTCAGCGGCAACACCAATGCACCGGTGATCATGATCGCTGAAAAAGCCGCCGACATGATCAAGGCGGCGCAGTTGGCAAGCTGATTTTTGCGTCACATTTCCTCACAAATGGGCACAGCGGTTGACCCGGTTTGAAAGCCGTGCGCCGTTATCCTTGTGGCAACCGAGGATGTGATGGTGTCAAGAACTTTCAAGCGTTGTGTGGTGTGGGGGGTGTTGCTGGCCACGTTGGGGCTGGCAGGCTGCACCACAGTGGTGTGGGAAACCGCCAAAAAATTGCGCGAATCGCGAGCGGGCGACGCGCAGTTCACGGACACCAAAATCAGTGTCAACCTGATGTCTGGTCTGGCAGAAAAAGACATGGGTCTGTTCATGGATGTGAACGCTGATGTGTGGGAGAGCCGCGTGTTGCTGACCGGCACGGTCACCGATGCCAGCATCCGCCAGGAAGTGGTGCGCAAGGTGCGTGCCGACAAACGCATTGCCAAAATCTACGATGAAATTCAGGTGGTTTCAGCGGCCAGGCAAGCACAGCAACGTGAGCTGGCCAAGTCACAAACCACACCCCGCAAAAACGCAAGCCCTGGATCTGAAAATGACCTTTGGCTGGAGACCAAAATCGCCGCCCAGCTGGTGTCCGCTCCGAACGTGGTGTCAGTCAATTACCGCTGGCGTTCGGTGCGCAACATCTTGTATGTGATTGGTCGAGCCAGCAGCAAGCAAGAGCTGGCACAGGTGCTGGGCATCATCAAAGCCACAGACGGTGTGGCGCGCGTGAAGTCATTTGTGGAATTGCAGCCGGCCTGAATTTGGTAACAAGCTGCAACTTTTTCAGCCCCGAAACCGTTTGCGCGTGAGCGCCAGCGCCAGCCAGAACCCGAGCACGGTGTAAGCCACCAGCACCAGCGTCGGGCGCAGCCACTGCGCTGGCCATTGATCCATGAACAAGGGCCGCACCAGTGCGACTGCGTTGGTCAGTGGCAGCCCGTTTGAAATGACTTGCACCATGGCTGGCAACTGTTCCAGTGGAAAGAAAATACCGCTCAAAAACATCATCGGCGTGAGAAACAGCGTGAAGTAATAGGTAAAAAAGTCATAGCCATTGGCCAGCGCGTTAAAGATCAACGCCACACAGCTGAAAGTAATGCCCACGCCCAGCAGCACCGGCCAGGCCAGCAGCAGCTTCGGGCTGTGGCTGATGCCCAGTGCCAGCATCACACCCAGAATGGCGGTGACGGTAAAGAGCGATTTGAACGCCGCCCAGAGCATTTCGGCCAACACAATGTCGTCCAGCGTGACTGGCGCGTTCATGATGCCGTCCCAGGTTTTTTGCACATGCATGCGGCTAAAGGCCGAGTACAGGGCTTCAAAGGAAGCGGCTTGCATGGCGCTCATGCAAATCGAGCCACTGGCCAGAAACAGGATGTAAGGCACCTGCGTGCCGTCCACCGTGACCGTGCCCACCAAGGCCCCCATCCCGTAGCCAAAGGCCACCAGCCACATCAGCGGCTCGGCAATGTTGCCCACCAGGCTGGGCAAGGCGAGTTTTTTCCATACCAGCCAATTGCGTCGGAACACCGGCCACCAGCGCATCGATAGCCGTGGGGTGTGCCAAATTGAAGTGTCATTTTGGCTTGTAGCCCCTTTTATATATGGATTTTTTGCTTTCGTATTCATAGCATTAAGCCTCTTCCCTGATTTGACGACCGGTGAGTTTGAGGAACAAATCCTCCAGATTGGCCGGGCGGTGCAGCGTGCGCAATTGCGGGTAAGCGGCCAGGGCTTGCAGCAGCGGTTTGGCATCTTGGGTGTAGAAAAACACGGTTTCGCCGCTGACTTCAACCCGCGCCGCGAGCAGCTTCAGGGGTGCGTCCACCAGGGCCAATGCGCCGTTGCCAAACACTTCCACCACCTCGGGCTCCAGGTAGTGCGCGATCAGGTCACGCGGGGCCCCTTCGGCAATTTTTTTGCCATGGTCTACCACCAGCAAACGGTGACACAAGCGCTCGGCTTCGTCCATGAAGTGGGTCGTCAGCAGAATCGACTTGCCTTGTTGCAGCAGCAGTTGCAAGCGCTCCCACATCAGGTGGCGCGCTTGTGGGTCCAGCCCGGTGGTGGGTTCGTCCAGCAGCAATAAGCGCGGGTTGTTGACCAGTGCCCGCGCCAGGCTCAGGCGGCGCTTCATGCCGCCGGACAACTCGCCTGGTTTGGCGTTGGCTTTGGCGGTCAGGCTGGCAAATTCCAGCAGTGATGCAATGCGCGCCCGGATGGCATCATCCTGCAGGCCGAAATATCGGCCGTAAACGAGCAAATTCTCAGCACAGGAAAAATCCGGGTCGAGCGTGTCCATTTGGCTCACCACCCCCAGCTGGGCCTTGATGGCCAGCGCCTGTGCCGGCATCGGCAAACCAAACGCCGTGACGCTGCCACTGTCGGGCACCGTCAGCCCCAGGCACATGCGGATGGTGGTGGTTTTGCCGGCCCCGTTGGGGCCGATCACGCCCAGGCATTCACCCGGGGCAATGTTGAATGACAAGTCGTTCACCACCGTGGCATCGCCATAGTGTTTGAACAGGTTTTGTACCGATAAAATTGGGTCTTTCATAGGTCAAATTGTCACCCGGCAAGCGACAAAAATCCTGACCATTTTTATAACCTTCCAAAACGGACGCTTTTCAAGCGCACATGCAATGACCACCATCGGCACGCCCCTTTCATCCCACGCTACCAAAGTCATGCTGCTGGGCAGCGGCGAACTGGGCAAAGAGGTGCTGATTGCCCTGCAGCGTCTGGGCGTGGAAACCATTGCGGTAGACCGCTACAACCATGCGCCGGGGCAACAGGTGGCGCACCACGCCCGCACCATCACCATGAGCGATCCGGCTTTGCTCAAGGAGTTGATTGAAAAAGAAAAACCCGACCTGGTGGTGCCTGAAATTGAAGCCATTGCCACCCCCATGCTGGAGGTGCTGGAAGCCACCGGTGTGGTGCGCGTGATTCCCACTGCGCGTGCGGCGCGCCTGACCATGGATCGAGAGGGCATTCGCCGCCTGGCCGCCGAAACCCTGGGGTTGCCGACCAGTCCTTACCAATTTTGCGATTCGTTTGCCGAGTTGCAAGCCGCCATTGATGCCGGCATTGGCTACCCTTGCATTGTCAAACCGGTCATGAGCAGCTCAGGCAAAGGCCAGAGCAAGATCAGCGGCCCGGCTGATGTGCAAAAAGCCTGGGACTACGCCATGGCCGGTGGTCGTGTCAGCCACGGCCGTGTCATTGTCGAAGGCTTCATTGATTTTGACTACGAAATCACCCAGCTCACGGTGCGCGCCCGCAATGCCGAAGGCGGCATTGACACCCATTTTTGTGAACCAGTGGGCCACGTCCAGGTGAATGGTGACTACGTGGAAAGCTGGCAACCGCACCCCATGAGTCCGGCCGCTCTGGAAAAAGCACGCCACATTGCCAAAACGGTCACCGACAACCTGGGGCTGGGGCTGGACGGCCAGCCCAGCGGCTTGGGGATTTTTGGGGTGGAGCTGTTCATCAAGGGCGATCAGGTGTGGTTCAGTGAAGTCAGCCCACGCCCGCATGACACTGGCCTGGTCACGCTCACCACCCAGTGGCAAAGCGAATTTGAGTTGCACGCCCGCGCCATTCTGGGCCTGCCGGTGAACACCGCCTTGCGCAACCCCGGTGCCAGCGCCGTGATTTACGGTGGCGTGGATGCCAAAGGCATTGTGTTTGACGGCGTGGACGAAGCCCTGCGCGTGCCCGGCACCGACATTCGCCTGTTTGGCAAGCCTGAGAGTTTTGTCAAACGCCGCATGGGTGTGGCGCTGGCCGCGCACACTGACATCGAGCAAGCCCGTGTCAACGCCAAGCTGGCCGCCAGCAAGGTCAAGCCGCGCGTGGCCTGACCCTGTAACAGCAGCCCAGCCGCTGCGCGCTTCAGCGCTTGCGGCGTGCCAGCACCGCTTGTGACAAAACCTCCAGGGAGGTGACGGAATCGTCCCAGCCCAGGCAGGCATCGGTGATGCTTTTGCCGTATTCGAGTTGGTCGGTGCTGTCTTTGCCGGGCGTGAACTTTTGCGCGCCAGCCTGGAGATGGCTTTCCACCATCACACCAAACACCTGGCGTGAACCGCTGCTGATTTGCCCGGCAATGTCGCGTGCCACATCGAGTTGTTTCTCATGCTGCTTGCTGCTGTTGGCGTGACTGCAGTCCACCATCAAACTGGCGGGCAGTTTGGCCTTGACCAAGTCGGCACAGGCGGCGGCCACACTGGCTGCATCAAAATTGGGCACTTTGCCGCCGCGCAAAATCACGTGGCAGTCATGGTTGCCGTTGGTCTGCACAATGGCCACCCGGCCGCTTTTGTGCACCGATAAAAAGTGGTGACCACCGGCGGCCGCTTGAATCGCATCCGTGGCAATTTTGATGTTGCCATCGGTACCGTTCTTGAAACCAATCGGTGCTGATAAACCCGAGGCCAGTTCGCGGTGTACCTGGCTTTCGGTGGTGCGCGCACCAATCGCGCCCCAGCTGATCAAATCGCCCAGGTATTGGGGCGAGATCACGTCCAAAAATTCGCTGCCCGCCGGTAGCCCCAAGCGGTTGATTTCGATCAGCAGCTGGCGCGCAATGCGCAGGCCTTCGTCAATGCGGAACGATTCGTCCAGGTAGGGGTCGTTGATCAGGCCTTTCCAGCCTACCGTGGTGCGGGGTTTCTCAAAATAGACACGCATCACGATCTCCAGCGTGTCGGCGTATTTTTCGCGCTGCGCCTTGAGCTTGCGGGCGTACTCAATGGCGGCGGCCGGGTCGTGAATCGAACACGGGCCAATGATCACCAACAGGCGGTCATCTTTGCCCGTCATGATCTGGTGGATGTTGCGCCGGGTGCGGCTGATCATTTTTTCAACGGGCGTGCCCGCAATCGGAAAGAAGCGGATCAAATGCTCTGGAGGAGGTAACACGGTGATGTCCTTGATGCGTTCGTTGTCGGTCTGACCCGTGCGGTCAGTCGCGGGGGCTTGCGCAGCAGTACCCCAGGCATCTTTGTCAGTGTTCACTTTGGCAGTCATGGATCAGTTCCTTGCAGAGTTGAAATCAAACACACATAAAAAAACCGCCGTGTTGGGCGGCGGTTTTTGGAAGGTCAGGACGTTTTGTTTAGGTACGTTCAGAACTCTCTACCGCCGGTGGCGCTTGAGAACCAAAAATAGCTAAAGAAAAAATGGGCTGACTTCATGGGCTGAGAATGTAGCACAGTCATCGGCTGGTCATTTCGGCAAGGTGCGGCCGCAGGACGATTTCGAGGCTCGCTTTTCAGTCGACGTGCGGGTGGTGGCCGCTACCAACGAAACCCTGCGCCAGGCCGTGCAGCAAGGAAAGTTCCGCGCGTATTTGTTCTTTCGGCTCAACGTGTTCCCA
Source organism: Rhodoferax sp. (assembly GCA_041737325.1). Classification (GTDB taxonomy): domain Bacteria; phylum Pseudomonadota; class Gammaproteobacteria; order Burkholderiales; family Burkholderiaceae_C; genus Rhodoferax. The sequence continues at coordinate 13,852 of JBGSRY010000064.1, forward strand.
ATCCAACAGCCGCCCTTGCGCCAGCGCCGCGACGACATCATGACCCTGCGCTTGCAGGGCGACTCGGGTGCTTTGAATCTGGCGGACTCCGGCGCGACATCCGTTAGCGGGATGGTTCAGCGTGCAAGCACTCAACTACCGGTGAGCCCACCGTCATTGGCGCAAACCGAACGCGAGACCCTGACCCGCGCCATCAGCGCCAGCTAAGGCAACCTGTCGGCGGCGGCACGCCTGCTGAACACCACGCGGGCCAAGCTGGCTTTCACGGCAAAGAAACATGGGCTGATTTGAGCCGACGTTTCATGCCACCTCGACCCAACAACCCTCCTCGCCCGATTTGAACAGCGCGTCAATGATGCGCATGTTGGACCTTGCATCCTCCAGCCCGTAGGATAACGGTATGAGCCCGCGCACCGCCTGTGAAAACGCATCCCCCTGCAAGGTGTACATGTCGCAAGCGGGCAGTGTTTCGGCCACCGCAGATGCCCCGCCTGGCGCACTGGCATCGTCAACAAAAATTCGGGTAACTCCACCCAGCGGTGCGTTGAACGGTATTTCAAGCTCCAGCCGCTTCTCAGTGCCAATCACCTGCACGCGCTGGTACGGCACCGATTGCGTGGACGCCGTGAAGTCCAGCCGTCGCCCGCCACCAAAATCCAGCATCGCCGTCACCGTGCGGTCGGTACCAAAATCCGGGTCGCGGTCGAACAAGGCCACCACACGCAGCGGCTCGGCCTCAAATAAAAACCTCCCGGCCACGATGGCATAACAACCGATGTCGTACAAAGCGCCGCCACCCACCTCGAGCCGGTTGCGGATGTTGTCGGGCCTGCGGTTGAAGTACGAAAAGAACACTTGCATGGCCCGCACTTCGCCCAAGACCCCGCTGCGCACCAGTTCACGAGCCCGCAGCCACTGCGGGTGAAAGCGCACCATGAAGGCCTCCATGATGTGCACCTGGCCCGCCACCTCGCGCAGCGCCTCAATCTCTGCGGCGTTCATGGCAAACGGTTTCTCACACAACACATGTTTGCCGGTGCGGGCGGCGGCCAGCGTCATGGCCACATGCTGGTCGTTGGGCAGCGGGTTGTAAATGGCTTCAATCTCTGGGTCGGCCAGCAGTTCGTCATAGGAGCCGTAGGCCTTGGCAATGCCCAGCTCTGCGGCCACCTTGTGCGCCTGTTCCAATGAGCGTGAGGCGATGGCCCCCACGTGGCTCCATTGGCCCCGTTGCATGGCCGGAATGACTTTTTCACGTCCGATATTGGCGGTGCTCAAAATGCCCCAATTCACTTTTTTCATGGAAATCTCCTCATCAATTTCGTTGCAAATACCACCGCTTAAAGCTTCAACGGCTCCCGGGTCATACGCCGCATGGTGGTCACAATTGAAACCGTGCTGGGCCGGGTGTACATAACCCATGTCCACATCTGCTTGAACCCAGTTAAACGTGGCTCATGCTTAAACAGCAGCGCTGGCCCGAAAACGCCGCCACACCATCACGATAGCCCCCAGAAGCAGCGGCAAGCTCAACAACGCCCACAGCTCACCCTGGTACAGCGCATAGATCAAAAACCGCAGTTGATGCCCGCCGTCGGTAAACGCGGTGATCTGCCCCAGCCCGGCGGAATTGAAAGACGGGGTCTGGGCCGCCAACTGGGTGAAGAGCGGGGCCAGGTTGGAGGAAATCAGCAAAAACGTGATGATGACCGGCACACCAGCGACCACGGCACGAAACACATTGCCGCGAAAAATCAGCACCGACAGGGACATGACCGAGATCAGGTTGGGCAAATCGCCCAGTGGCAAGACCTTGTTGCCGGGCAGCACCAGCGCAATCGGCACGGCCAGCGTCATCAGGATCAGGCCGGTGACCATCACCGCCTTGTGGTGCATCAAAAA
>JBGSRY010000328.1:0-3930 GCA_041737325.1 Rhodoferax sp.
CCTCGTTCACAAGGCGACCGCATTAAAGGAAATAGAAGCGCATTTCCTCGGATCTTCTATACCAAAGAATGACAGTACATACATGGAAATCAAGAACACGATTGCGGCGGTACGCATGGGCAAACGGGAGGATGGGAGAGAATTTAGTTTCACTGACTTTCGAACCTCACTCAACCGTACCATCGTTGGATATGTCGCAGACCGCTATGTTGAGCATCACGATGAAGTATTGAACGGAACGCTGGACGCACTTTTACCCTTGACCAGCCCCAGCGGTGCAGTGCTTAGGGCGCTCAAAGAGTATTGTCGCAATAACGTTTACGGGCATGTATCCATTGAAAGGACGGAGTTGGCTGGGTACACCGCCATTCGTGGCCTGCTTGATCACTTCAGTCCTTTGCTGAACTGTTCTCGTGAGCGCTTTCTGGCGGCGTTAAACAATGAAGACAAGGATTTTTCGGGCACGCCAATCATCATTAAGTCAAAGCTGCTGCGGCTGTTCCCAGAAAAGTACATCAAGGTTTATCGCCATTTCATTGAGAGCGATTGCCAAGATGATGCTGATAAATTTCGAGAGTGGAATGCGAGGGCGCATCTCGTTGTCGATTTTGTTTCAGGGATGACCGATGACTTTGCAATGACAACATACAGAACTCTTGCTGGTATGCGGTTGTAGCAACATGATTCCGAAATTTCACCCTTATTGGCACGTTCGTTCGATTGTCGAAGAAAAGCCGCAGATCGCAATGCTGACGATGAGCTATTACACGTATCGTCCGCAAACAGTAGCGGACAAGCGTTCGGTTTGGCAGATTTCTGCAGCGGAATTTCTCGATAGCGGTCGAATGGAAACCATCATGTCAGAAACACCGGCTGAACAAGAGCTTGCAATCCATTCCGATGTTAAGTTCCAGGATGGAGAACGGCGGCATCTCGTAATGGTGGACATGTCAACGTCTTCAAAAGCTCACCTGGAGAAACTCCGAGCCTATTTGGGCGACAATTTTTTCCCACAGATCGCGTGGTTTGCTAGCGGACGTTCGTTCCACGGCTACGGCAAAGATCTATTGCCTGAGCAGGAATGGGTTAAATTCATGGGTCTATTGTTGCTGGCGAATAAGCCAGGAATGGAAAACACAGTTGATCCGCGATGGATCGGACATCGACTGTTGGCAGGTTATGCAGCTCTTCGGTGGACGAAAAACACCGCTCAATATCTAGTACCTCCGTCGCGAATCGAGCTGCATAAGCCATTGACAGGTTTGTCGACAGAGGTGGGCGCGGTTGGCAGGAAACTTCGACGTTAGCAGTGGTTCCACCAAAGTGGACTACTGAGTGGCGTGCAATCAACTGTGGACCCCACGAATGGCGGCTTACAGGCATTCCAAGTCACGCATTGGACTGCCAGAAAGCGGGTACTGGCGACCGGTAGTTCACACTGCCTTGGAGTCAGTGGCTATCTCCTCCACCGGCCTTGCGTCGTGCCTGTTCGCGCCGTCAGCCAGCAGCCTCTTGCCAGCGGCGGACGTTGATCCCCTCGCGCTGGTAGCTGGTTGGCGCGGCGCACACCAGGCGCGGCTGGCGTGCTGCATCTCCCGCAACGGCCAGCCATTTGCGCAAGCCTTTGAGCAAATCGTCGGAGACGGTGGCGGAAGATTTGATCTCGATCGGTAACAAGCCATTGGGTTCTTCTAGCAGCAAATCCACTTCCAAGCCCACGTTGTCACGCCAGAAAAACAGGTTGGAGGCAAACCCGGCGTTGAACCGTGCCTTGAGAAATTCAGACACGATCAGGGTTTCAAACAGCGCGCCGCGCAGCGGGTGAACGGCTAACTACGTGGTGGTTTGAATGCCCATCAGTGAGGCGGCCAGCGCGCTATCCAGAAAATACAGTTTGGGCATTTTGACGACGCGTTTGCCCAGATTGCGGTGGTGCGGTCGCAGCAAAAACACGATGTAGCTGGCCTCCAGCACCGACAGCCAGGCACGCGCTGTGGTTTGGGCAATACCCGCATCCTGTGCCAGATTGCTCAGGTTAAGCAATTGACCGGTACGCCCGGCGTACAAGCGCAAAAACCGCTGAAAGCTTGAGAGGTCGTGCACCTGGCTGATTTGGCGCACATCGCGTTCCAGGTACGACATGGTATAGACCGCACGCCGTTCACTGAGCAGGTGTGAGACCACGCGTGGGGTCATAGAAATCCTTACAAATCAGCTTTTAAATCGTGGATTTGTAAGTCCACTGGCTGTCAGAAATCGATCCGGCGGCCAAGGCAGCGGAATACTTCGAGCCAGACCTCTTTTTTGATCTGTCAGCGCACCTGCATATGCAGGCGAACCCAATCGGCGAAAGCGGTCTCGTCGATGTCTCCGGCGGCGACGGACAGCATGGTCACAACGCAGTCTGCATCTGTGGCGGTCAACTCAAAACCGTTGAGTGCCAAAAACAATTCCAGAGCCACAAAGCCGGTGCGCTTGTTGCCATCAATAAACGGATGGTTGCGCGAGATGCCATAACCGTAGCTGGCGGCCAGATCAGCCGCATCGGGCGTGCCATACTTTTCAAGTTGCAGGGGCCTGGCCAAGGCTGATTCCAGAAAGTTCAGGTCTCGCACGCCAGCGCCACCGCCGTGTTCAGCCAGTTGTTCGTCATGGACGGCGTGAATCAGGGTGCTCTCAATCCACACCCAGGTTTGCCGCTGGCCACTCATTTGGCCAACTCATGCAACACGGCGCGGCGTTTTTTCATGATGCGGCGCGCTTGCGTCATTTGCTCATCAAAAGTTGCATCGTAGGGCGAAATGTTGAAGCCTGTGGCTGTGTCGGTCATGTACACAGCATCCCCTTTTTCAAGATTCAGTCGCGCCAAAACTTCCTTCGGCAGAATCACCCCCACAGAATTGCCAATTTGGGTCAGTTTGAGCGCAGTCATGGTGGAATCTTTTAAGTTATAACGGTTGTTATATTATCAGCACTGATTGGACTCTGCAAGGCCACGTTTGGACGGTGAGGCCAAGCCGCAGAGCGACAGGTCGGCACGGCTCTTGCTCAGTTGACCGCACCCCAATCCAAATTGCGCCGCAGCCCCGCCATGCTCCAAATCTCCAAACTCATCCCCCAAGGCCAGGGCCTGGCGGCCGCCTTGCTCAAACGCGCTGGTCATGTGGAGCTGGACTGGGACGTGCGGCAAAAAAGCCGGTTCGATGCCACGGACTCCGCTGGCCGCCCGCTTGGCATTTTTCTGCCGCGTGGCACGGTGGCACGGGGTGGCGACGTGCTGGTGGCGCAAGACGGTTCGCTGATCAAGGTGGTAGCCGCGCCGCAAGCGGTGTTGAAAATCACCCATTGCCCCAACCATGGCACGCCGTTTGACCTGATCCGCGCCGCCTACCACCTGGGCAACCGCCATGTGCCGATTGAACTCAAGCCCGACCACCTCAAAATCGAACCCGACCATGTGTTGGCCGACATGCTGCGCGCCATGCACCTGGTCGTGACCGAAGTGACCGAAGCGTTTGAGCCGGAAAACGGGGCCTATGCCACCGGCGGGCACTCGCACAGCCACGGACATGAGGCGGACCATTCGCACCCTGCGGAAAACTCGCCCCCATCCCAACCTTCCCCTAAAGGCGGGAAGGAGCACAAGCCATGACTTCGGCCAGTAGCCTTTTGCAGCTGATGTGGCTGGCCTCACCAGCCCTGCCGATTGGCGGTTTTTCATACTCAGAATGCCTTGAAGCCGCTGTAGACAGTGCGCGAGTAGCTACAGAATCAGAAGCATCTGAGTGGCTGGTGGATCAACTTGAACTGAACCTGGCACGCAGTGACCTGGCCGTGCTGGCGCAAGCCATACCCGCTTGGCAAAACGCCGACACCCCTCGCCTTGAAGCCCTCAACGCCTGGGTGCTGCAGACCCGTGAAAGCAGCGAG
>JBGSRY010000134.1:0-2938 GCA_041737325.1 Rhodoferax sp.
CCGCCAAAAGCAGGATCACCGCCAAGCCCAGGGTGATGCGCATGCGGATGCCAAGGTTGTTCAGATTCATACAAGCACCTTAGTCAAAAAATGCATTCTATCGACCTGCATACAGCACAAAGCAGGGCTATTTGGCAGCACCCAGCAGCGCCTCCTTGAGTTTGTGGTCGGCGGGTGAATGGCCGAGCCAAATGGACATCAGGGCAGCAAAAAATTCGGGCTCCTTGAAAGGTTCGCCTTGCGCGACACCCTTGACGGTGATCTGCGTGCCTTTGCCGGGAATCCAGTCGATCAGGAAGTTGTCACCCGGAACCAGTGGCTTTTGCGCGGCAAATATTTCACCCATGCGCACCAGGCCAGGAATCAGCTTGGACATGGCGGCTTTGCCCATGTTGTCTTCAATGCCACGGGTCAGCAGCTTGCCCAGTTCGGCCGAATTGATCTCACGCACCATGGTCACGCTCAGGCGTTTGGGGCCGGGTTGCTGCACCACCTTGTCAAGGGTGTCGGCTTGTTGAGTCAGGTACAAGCCAGCCACATACACCTTGAAGATGACTTTGTAGCGGGTGCCTGCACCATTGAGCTTCAGGCTGGTGCCGGCCACGGTGGCGCTGTCTTCAACTTTGACACCGTTGATTTCCTGTGTGGCGGCCAGGGTGTTCAGGCTCAGCAGGCTGGCCAACAAGGCGGCAAGGAAGGGCTTGGTAAGGCGGATGGTCATGTGGAATCCTTTATAAAAGAACGATCGTGCGATTTTCAACAGAGCGTATTTTCTGCGCTGCACACACCCGGCACAACAGGGTTTTCATGGGGGTACGTGGTGGCCGGGTGGTTCGCAGCAGGGGGCAGCCTTTGCTACACTCTTTGCATGTTTATTCACCGGATTCACATCACAGGTTGCGGCGACCGGGGGGCTTGGCCCTGGCGCTGGTCGCATGCTGCGTCAGCGTGGTTCTGACAACTTTGTTTTTTGCATAACAACTGGGTAGCTTGGACGGCGCCTGCTGAATCTGAAGTGCCCCCTCCTGTAGGTGAATTCCGACTCATATCAAGGCCATTTGCCCGGCAAGGCGGGCTGAGTCGGAAAGGTCACTTGTGGTTCAGTCCTTCACTGAAAGACGATTGTGATTTCCGAACTTGAATTCAAACAGTTAAGCGCACAAGGCTTTAACCGCATTCCAGTGGTGGCGCAAGCCTTTGCTGATCTTGAAACCCCGCTGTCGCTCTACCTCAAACTGGCCAACAGCGCACCGTTTAGTTTTTTACTGGAGTCGGTGGTGGGCGGAGAGCGCTTTGGCCGCTACAGCTTCATTGGTCTGCCCGCGCGCACGCTGCTGCGCAGCCATGGGTTTGGTGCGCAGCAGCGAACCGAGGTGGTGACCGACGGGGTGGTGGTGGAAACCTCTAGCGCCAACCCGTTGGACTTCATTGCCGACTACCAAAAACGCTTCAAGGTGGCGCTGCAGGGCGGCATGCCGCGTTTTTGTGGCGGCTTGGCGGGCTATTTTGGCTATGACGCGGTGCGCTACATTGAAAAAAAACTGCAGGCCAGCTGCCCTCCGGACGAACTCGGCTGCCCAGATATTCTGTTGCTGCAGTGTGAAGAGTTGGCCGTGATCGATAACCTGTCCGGCAAGCTTTTCTTAATGGTTTATGCAGATGCAGCCCATGTAAATGCTTATCATGACGCTATTGAAAGAATAGCTGTTCTGAAGCGCCAGCTGGACCAGCCGGTGCATGCCCCGAAACTGCAAGCCAGTGCCGGCCAGCCGGTGGTGCGGGACTTTGCCAAGGATGACTACATTGCGGCGGTGGAGCGTGCCAAGGAGTTGATTGCGGGTGGGGATTTCATGCAGGTGCAAGTGGGGCAGCGCATCAAAAAGCCCTACACCCAGTCGCCTTTGAGCTTGTACCGGGCCTTGCGCTCGCTCAACCCCAGCCCCTACATGTATTACTACAACTTCAGCGGGGCCATGGCAGGTGGCGCTGATTTCCATGTGGTGGGTGCGTCGCCCGAAATTCTGGTGCGGCAAGAGCAGGTCACGACCCATGGGCAGGTAGAGCAAAAAATCACCATCCGTCCCCTGGCGGGCACACGCCCGCGCGGTGCCACGCCAGAGCTGGACAAGGCGGCCGAGGTGGAACTGATCAACGACCCCAAAGAGCGTGCCGAACACGTCATGCTGATCGACCTGGCGCGCAACGACATTGGCCGCATTGCCCAAATTGGCAGTGTCAAGGTGACCGACGCTTTTTGCGTCGAGCGCTACAGCCATGTGATGCACATTGTGAGCAATGTGGAGGGCACGCTGCTGCCGGGCATGACCAGCATGGATGTGCTCAAGGCCACGTTTCCGGCGGGCACGCTCACCGGTGCGCCCAAGGTGCATGCGATGGAGCTGATTGACCAGCTGGAGCCGACCAAACGCGGCCTGTATGGTGGTGCCTGCGGTTACCTGAGCTACGCCGGTGACATGGATGTGGCCATTGCCATTCGCACCGGCATCATCAAAGACCAGATGCTCTATGTGCAAGCCGCCGCCGGTGTGGTGGCCGACAGCGTCCCGGAACTCGAGTGGTGCGAGACCGAAGCCAAGGCCCGGGCCCTACTGCGCGCTGCCGAATTGGTGGAGGAAGGGCTGGAGTGAAACACTTTCTGCTGCACCGTCGTCAGTGGCTGTTGCTGCTGGCCGCACTGGTGGCCGTGGGGGTGTGGGGCGGGCTGGGTTTGCTGCGTGAACGTGACCGGCTGCAGGCGCACGAGGTTGACCGTTTGAACACGCAAGCCCGGGTGGTCCAAGACAACCTGACGCGTCAGCTCACCGCCATTGACCACAGTTTGCGTGCCATCAGCCAGGCCGTGCCGGGTTGGCAGCGTGTGGCCGATGGGCCCGTACAAGCCCGGCAGATGTTGCAAAACATGGACGTGGCGATGTCA
>JBGSRY010000341.1:0-4797 GCA_041737325.1 Rhodoferax sp.
CTACGGCGGCGGCGCTGGCGCTGGCGGTGGCCGTTCAGGTGGCGGTGGCTACGGCGGCGGCGCTGGTGGCGGCCGTTCAGGTGGCGGCGGTTACGGCGGTGGCCGTAGCAGCTACTAAGCTGATCACAACCACTCATCGGCTTTTGCCGGTCAAGTCAAAAGGGTCCTTCGGGGCCCTTTTTGTTTGATCACACCGAATGCATCAATCTGTCGCTCTGGGCTTACGTGGTCTGGCAGCAAAAACACGGTCAAACACAGCATTGGGCAAGAGCCGCAACAATTTCGCCACCACGCCCATTTGCCAGGGTATCACCCGGTAACTGTCAGCCGCGTCAATGGCCTGTGCCGCCTGCTCGGCAAAGGCTTGGGGCTGCATCAAAAAAGGCATGTGGTAGCGGTTGTTTTGGGTTAATGGGGTAGCAATGTAGCCCGGACAGATCGTGGCCACATGAACGCCACTGCCGCGCAGCTCACCACGCAGGCTTTCGCAGTAACTGATCACGGCCGCCTTGCTGGCGCAATAGCCACCATGCCCAGGCAAGCCACGTATGCCGGCCACGCTGCCAATACCTACAAAAGTGCCCGAGCCGCGTCCCCGCATCGGGGCGATGAAAGGACTGAAAGTGGCCGCCACACCCATCACATTGGTGGCCAAAATGCGAGCCATCACGTCCAGGTCGGCACGCACTGATGAATCCACGCCCAGGCTGATACCCGCGTTCGCAATCACCACATCAGGCACACCCTGGCGTTCCATGCAAGTCTGCGCCATGTCCGACATGCTGTTTGGATCGGTCACGTCTGCACTATAAATTTCATAGCTATTTGGGCTTATTTTGCAAGGGCCAAGCCATGTTTCAATGGCATCAATCCGACGTGCCACCAGAGCCAAGCGGTGACCTTTTTGCAGATAGTGCTGCGCCATGGCCTGACCTATGCCACTGGAAGCACCTGTGATCAAAACCAGTCCAGGCATACCCGTTTGACTTCAGGGAGCCGTGCCCGGCACCAAAATGCCGCGCACCCGGCCATTGAGCAACATGACGCGATCCAGGTTGTCAAAGTCCATGCTGTCAGCCGTAAACCGGTCTTTGCCACGGGTCAATTCGACCGGTTTGTGAGACTTGACCCGCTCGGAATTCATGAAGGCGTGCAGAAATTCGCCTGTAAAAGTCAAACTGGGCTGTATTTGTCCCTTGCTGTCGGTGGCTGCGTCTCGTACCACTTGGGCCCCGCCAATGAGTTGAACTTCGGAGCCGTCGCTGTTGGTGATGGCCTGGCGCGCCGTGGCCGTGGTCAAACGACCTTCTTCGTTGAAAGAGCGGATGTGAACCTGGTCAATTTCCAGCGTGTCCGTATCAGGAAAATGACGCGCCTGCGTGCCTTTCACCTCGCTTTTGAGCTGACCGTCCGCATCGAAGGTTTTGACTGCAAATTGGTGCATGAAGTAATCAGGCTCATGCCGGGCTGCGGCCACCGGTTCTGCCGGGGTCAGCGGCGGTGTGCTGCGCACCAACCAGTACGTGCCCATGGCCAGCGCGCCCATCAACAGGACTGGCACATACAGGGCCAGCCGATCCCACCACAAACGCACCGTGTTCAAGTCAACGCCTCTTGCAATAACTGGGCGTATTGTCCCTTGGCCACCAGCAACAAATCACACAGCTCACGCACCGCACCTGCACCGCCGGCCAGCCGGGTCACGTAGTGCGCCCGGGCCAGCACTTCGGTCTGCGCATTCGCCGGCGCACACGCCAACGCGCACTGCGTCAACACACTTAAATCGGGCCAATCATCGCCCATGGCTGCCGCTTGCGACCAATCCAGCCCCAGCATTTTCAAGCTCGTTTGCGCGGCCGGACGTTTGTCCTCAACACCAAAATGCGCCTGTTCAATGCCCAGTGCCGCGAGCCGCAAGCGCAAGGCTTTGGAGTCGCGCCCGGTGATCACCACCGGGGTGATGCCAGCACGCTGCAACAACTTGAGCCCATGACCATCAAGCGTATTGAAACGCTTGAGGCTTTCGCCGCTTTCTGAAAAATACAGGCCGCCATCTGTGAGCACGCCATCCACATCCAAAAACAGCACACGGATGCCTTGGGCACGCAGCAGGAGTTCCGGATCAAAGTTGAGCGCAGGCTGCATCAGATCACCTTGGCCCGCATCAGATCATTGCTGTTGAGTGCGCCGCACAGCTGCCCGTTGGCATCCACCACCAGAACGCTGGTGATGCAGCGCTGTTCCATCAGTTCAGCAGCGTCAACGGCCAACGCGTCACGGGCGATGGTAGCGGGCTTGGCGTGCATCACTTGCGCGGCGCTGCAACTGCGCAGATCAACCCCTTTTTCGATCAGGCGGCGCAGGTCACCGTCGGTAAAAATGCCTTGCACCGCACCTTGCGCGTCAACCACTGCCGTAGCCCCCAGGCCCTTGGCACTCATCTCGCGCATGAGCTCACTGAAGGTAGCCTGCAAACCCACTTGGGGTACTTGCGCACCAGTGCGCATGATGTCAGACACCAGTGTCAGCAGCTTGCGCCCCAGTGCCCCGCCCGGGTGTGAGCGGGCAAAGTCTTCGGCCTTGAAGCCGCGCGCATCCAGCAAGGCCACTGCCAGGGCATCGCCCAAGGCCAGTTGTGCCGTGGTGCTGGCGGTGGGTGCCAGATTGAGCGGGCAAGCTTCTTTTTCGACCCCGCTGTCCAGAAACACATCAGCGTAACGTGCCAGCGTGGATTGCGGGTTGGCCGTCATGGCCACCAACGGGGCTCCCAGACGCTTGATCAGCGGCAAAATGGCGTTGAGTTCTTCAGACTCGCCACTGTTGGATATGGCCAGTACCACGTCTACCGGCTTGATCATGCCCAGATCGCCGTGGCTGGCTTCGGCCGGGTGCACAAACATGGCGGCGGTACCGGTGGATGCGAGGGTGGCCACAATCTTGCGCCCGATGTGACCGCTTTTACCCATGCCCATCACCACCACCCGGCCTTGCACCGCCAGCATCAAACCCACCACTTGAATAAAACCCGGGCCTAAGTGGCGCTTCAGACCCAGCACCGCAGCGGCTTCAATGTCGAGGGTGTCATGGGCCAGAGCCAGAGCCCGGTCGGCATCAAAATTGGGCGCAGAAGTGGTCTGGAATGTCATGTCGGCATTCTATCGACCGCTTGCTTGCGTTGCAGGCGGTCTTGGTAGTATCAGGGGGTGAATCCACTTGACCTGACCCTGTTGTATCTGCTGGCCGCCGTGCTCGGGGTGGTGGCCTGCCGCTACCTGAAACTGCCCCCCATGCTGGGTTATTTGGCGGTTGGGGTGGTGATTGGCCCGAATGCCCTGGCGCTGGCCAAAAATGCTGAAGGCGTGCGCCACCTGGGTGAATTTGGGGTTGTCTTCTTGATGTTTGTGATTGGCCTGGAGTTCAACTTGCCCAAGCTGCGCACCATGCGCAACCATGTGTTTGGACTAGGTTTGTTCCAGGTGGCCCTCACCATGCTTGTCACCACCGCCGCCAGCATGGCTTTTACCTTGATTGCACCCACCCATTGGGGCATGGACTGGCGCACGGCATTGGCCCTGTCGAGTGCAATGGCCATGAGCAGTACCGCCATTGTGGTCAAACTCATGAGCGAACGGCTGGAAATGGAGACCGAGCACGGCAAGCGCGTGATGGGCGTGCTGTTGTTTCAGGACTTGGCGGTGGTGCCGCTGCTGGTGCTGATTCCGGCGCTGAGTGCCGCACCCGAACAAATGGCCGAAACCCTGGTGTGGGCCTTGTTCAAGGCCGTGGCTTTGATCACCGTGCTGCTGGTCGGCGGCCCCCGCATCATGCGGGCCTGGCTGAACCTGGTGGCACGGCGCAAGAGTGAGGAGCTGTTCGTGCTGAACCTGTTGCTGGTCACCCTGGGGCTGGCCTGGCTGACCGAGCTGGCCGGATTGAGTCTGGCACTTGGCGCTTTCATTGCCGGCATGCTGATTTCAGAGACGCAGTACAAGCACCAGGTGGAAACCGACATCCGGCCGTTTCATGACGTGCTGCTGGGGCTTTTTTTCATCAGCATTGGCATGATGCTGGACTGGCGGCTGGTGCTTGAACGCTGGCCACTGGTGCTGCTGCTGGTGACCTTGCCGGTGTTGTACAAGGCACTGGTGATCACTTTTTTAACCCGGGCGTTCGGCTCCACCACGGGCGTGGCTTTGCGCACCGGCCTGTACTTGGCGCAAGCGGGTGAATTTGGCTTTGTGCTGCTGACGCTGGCACAGGCCAACAAGCTGGTACCCCCCGAGCTGTTGAACCCGATTCTGGCCGCCATGGTGCTGTCGATGCTGGCCACCCCGTTCATCGTCATGCACAGCGGGGCGCTGGTGCTGCGGCTGGTCAGCAACGAATGGCTGATGGAGTCGGTGCAAATGACCAGCATTGCGCGCAAAGCCATCAAGGCCAACAAGCACGTCATCATTTGCGGTTACGGCCGCTGTGGCCAAAATTTGGCACGCATGTTGGACAAGGAAGCTATTCCCTATATGGCCCTGGACCTGGACCCGGATCGGGTGCGCCAAGCGGCGGCGGCAGGTGACTCAGTGGTGTTTGGTGACGCTGCGCGTTTGCAGGCCCTGATGGCGGCCGGGCTGGCGCGTGCCAGTGCGGTGGTGGTGACCTATCTGGAAACCCACAGCGCCATGAAAGTGCTGGCACATATTCATGAACACGCACCCCAGGTGCCAGTGGTGGTGCGCACCCAGGACGACCATGATCTGGAAACCCTGCGCCGCGCCGGGGCCACCGAGGTGGTGCCCGAAG
>JBGSRY010000147.1:0-3892 GCA_041737325.1 Rhodoferax sp.
CTGGCCAGGGCATCAATGAATTTATTCACGGTTGAACCCGTGCCGACCCCGACAATTTCACCCGGCACCACGTAGCGCAAAGCGGCTTGCCCGACCAGGGTTTTCAGATCATCTTGGGACAGTGTGGACATGAGCGGGCCTTTCAGGGGTGTATCGGTGAAAATCGGACTTGTTTCTAACCCATCAATTATCCAATGGCACTTGTTCCCTACGCCTTGACGCGCCCGTTTTTATTTGGACTGGACGCAGAAACCGCCCATGAATTAACCCTGCAGGCGCTGGAGCGCACCCAGCACAGCTGGCTCAATTGCGCCTACCGCGCGCCCCGCGTCAGTGACCCGCTGCAATTGGCGGGCCTGACGTTTCCGAACCGTGTTGGACTGGCGGCGGGCCTGGACAAAAATGCCCGCTGCATTGATGGCCTGGGGGCGCTGGGCTTTGGTTTCGTAGAAGTGGGCACGGTCACCCCGCTGGCCCAAAGCGGCAACCCCAAACCACGCATCTTTCGCTTGCCCCAAGCACACGCGCTGATCAATCGGCTCGGTTTCAACAACGATGGACTGGCTGCGTTTGTGGCCAACGTCAAGCGCTCGCAGCTTTACCAGCAACGCCAGCGCTACCCGCAGCAACGCCCCCCCCTGCTGTTGGGGCTGAACATTGGCAAGAATGCCGTCACGCCCATTGAAAAAGCGACCGATGATTACTTGACCTGCCTGGACGGCGTTTACCCCTACGCCGATTACGTCACGGTCAATATTTCCAGCCCCAACACCCAAAATTTGCGCAGCCTGCAACACGACGATGCACTGGACGGTTTGCTCAACGCGATCTCTGCACGGCGTGACATGCTGGCTGGTCAGCATCAAAAAAACGTCCCTATTTTCCTGAAAATCGCCCCTGATCTGGATGCAGCGCAAATTGCGGCCATTGCCCGTCTGCTCAAACGCTACGGACACAACGCCCAAGGCCAGGCCAACAACGCCTGGGGCGTGATTGCCACCAACACCACCTTGAGCCGAACTGCTGTGCAAGGCCTGCCGCATGCCGATGAGGCGGGTGGTTTGTCCGGCGCACCGGTGCTGGCCATGAGCAACCGGGTGATTACGCAACTGCGCGATGCACTGGGGAGCAGCTTTCCGATCATCGGCGCTGGCGGCATCCTGAGTGCCCAGGATGCAGTGAGCAAAATCAAGGCCGGGGCCGATGCCGTACAGATCTACACCGGCCTGATTTACCAAGGGCCAGCGCTTGTGAATGCGGCTGCTACATTAATAAAAAATAGCGTATAACCCTTGTATTTAATTGATTTATAGCTATATTAATTATAGCATTAATTGATCTAAAACCGCTTCTCCAATGGCCAGCGCACTGGTCAAGCCCGGTGATTCGATACCAAAAAGATTGATCAACCCCGCGTGCCCGTGCACACGCGGGCCTTGAATGACAAAGTCCACCGCAGGCTGCCCCGGGCCACTGATCTTGGGGCGAATACCCGCATAAGCGGGCTGCAAAGCCCCCTCTTGCAGACGCGGCCAATAGCGGCGAATCGCTTGGTAAAACACATCGCCACGCTGCGGATCAACACGCAAGTCATCGGCACTGTCGACCCATTGCACATCGGGTCCAAACTTGGCTTGACCGCCCAGGTCAAGCGTCAAATGCACCCCCAAACCGGCAGCCTCTGGTAACGGATAAATCAAATGTGAAAACGGCGCTTTGCCCGACAGCGCAAAGTAGTTTCCTTTGGCAAAAAAAGCCGTGGGCACATGCGAAAGCGCCAGGCCTGCAAACTGACGTGCCAGCGCTGGAGCCAGCAAACCGGCCGCATTCACCAGCACCTTGCAACGCAATCGGGTGTCATCGGCCACGGTCAACTCGATCCCATCCGCGCCCAACACAGCACGCGCCAGGGCGGTGCGCAACACCACCGTGCCACCGGCACGCTCCAGATCAGCCTGCAGCGCCAGCATCAACGCATGGCTGTCCACAATGCCGGTATGGGGCGACAACAACGCGGCCTCACACGCCAGCTCCGGCTCCAGCTGCAATGCCTCTTGCTGTGAAAGCAACTTCAGATTGTTCACACCGTTGCCCCGGGCTTGACGGGCAATGTCCTGCAGTTGTTGCACTTGCCCGGCTGTGGTGGCCACAATCAACTTGCCACAACGCTGATGCGCCACACCCTGTGCTTCGCAATAGGCATACAGCAGCTTGTTACCCAACACACACAGCCGGGCTTTAAGCGAGCCCGTGGCATGGTAGAGACCGGCGTGGATCACTTCACTGTTGCGCGCACTGACTCCGGTACCGATTGCTGTTGCCGCTTCAAGCACCAGCACCTCACGCCCGGCCAGGGCTAACGTCCGCGCCACGGCCAAGCCCACCACGCCTGCGCCAACCACCACCACATCGACTTGATCCATGGTCCGATTCCTTTGCCCGTTTGACGTTTCAGCCACCTGCAGACGAAAAAAAAGGACCAGGCAAAAAGCCAAGTCCTTTGATTCAAATTCTGGTGGGCGGTGGAGGCTTCGAACCTCCGACCCCAGCAGTGTGAATGCTGTGCTCTACCCCTGAGCTAACCGCCCTTTTCCCTGTTCAGGAAAGCCTAGAATTATGCCACAAAATTTTTCGGCACTTTGTTTTTGGCTGATTCGAAAAACTTTTTTGTTTTGCTGTTCGCAGCTTTTCAAAAACAGCAAAAAATCACTTTATAATCTTGGTCTTGTTCCTCGATAGCTCAGTTGGTAGAGCGCCGGACTGTTAATCCGTAGGTCCCTGGTTCGAGCCCAGGTCGAGGAGCCATAAAAATCAAAGGCTTGCACGAAAGTGCAGGCCTTTAGTCTTTCTAATACGTGACAACTCCATCACGTTCCGCCCTCCTATCGATCTCTGAATTCGGGACGCTACGGACAAAAGGTTTTCTGTCGAATACTTTGCATAGCGATCTACGTATCGAATGCATCTTCCAGCCACCCAAGGCTTTCCGTCCATCACAGGACGTTTCCACCTGACAAAACCACGATGCCTAGGTATGGCGCAGATCGTGAAACCTAAAATCCTCAATTTCCAGCCGCAGCGAGCGCGTGATGCCACGCTGTATTGGTAATCTGCCAACGAATACCTGAGCTTTGCGGTAAATACTTGTTCAGTGAACTGTACAGGACGATATTGGGTGAAATTTGAAATCGACTGCTATTGTGTAGGACAGCCGAGGCGAGCCTGATCTGCACGCAAGCCCCTCATACGAGTTTGATCCGGATTTATGACTTCGGTGGGTTGCCACTGCCAGTTGGTATACCTGCTTTCGATAGTTTCTCTTTCACGCTTCAAAGCTCCGCATCTGTCAGATCTTTGAGTTTCGGGAGTAGGCTTTTGGTCGTATAGAGCCATGGCTGCGGCTCGTTGAACTTCTGCTAACTGTACCTGTTCCCCGAAGGGTAGATTTCCTGGCACTGTGGCAAGTCGATCCATAACAGCCTGTTGGGTATTGCAATGAGCGGAACTCCAAAAAGTTCCACCTGAATACGCCTTACAAAGATAAATTGTCACGACGCTAGGCGGACTGCTTTCGACAACTGGTGGTTGGTAGTTTTGCGTGGTTTTTTCTTCAACTTTGGGAGCTATAGGTTGTTGCGGCAAAATTCTTGGACTTGACACGGCGGCAGGAGCGGTAGCATTCGCTGGTTCAGTGTCTTTGGCCGCCTGCTGAGGGCCAATTACAACGGGTGATCTGAAGCTAATTCGATCAAATCGTTTTGAAAGCTGAACCAACACAAACAACAGCACCGTCCAGAACAAAATTCTAGTCAGCCAGCTTTTGGGTTCTGATGATTGACTGAAGTACTGAGGCTTGCCATCTCGCCGACGCTGCGCTTCACCATACCAGTCG
>JBGSRY010000157.1:0-2076 GCA_041737325.1 Rhodoferax sp.
CGACTGGGTGGCGGCCCACCAGTCGTGCGGGTTTTGCTCGCTGTGGCCGGGCTGGGGGCGCGACACGCGCAGGGCCGCGCCGGCTGAGCCCAGCACCTGGTGGCCGGGGGTTAAAAGCAGCACCTTCACTTCGGAGGTGCCAATGTCTATGCCTAGGAACATGCGGGTGTGATCTGGTTGGTGGTTAAAGAACGGGGGTGCATCGGGCGCAGCTCGTGGTGCAGCACCAGTGCGGCGGCTCCCACGGCAGAGGCCAGCAGGCCATAGTGCGCCTGACGCAGGGTGGGGGGAGTCATGCCACAACTGGCGGCGTAACTTTGCAGCGTGTTTTGCGCCACCTGAACGATGCCGGGGTAGTGCTCGCACGAGGGGCCGCCCACGACCAGCACGCTGGGGTTAAAAATAGTCCACAAGTTTTGCAGCACCACCCCCAGGTAGCGTCCACCTTGCGCGGGGTCGGGCGACTGAGTCAGGGCGCGGGCTCCAAAAAAAGTTTCAGCACAGCCCTGGCGACCACACGAACAGCGTGGCCCATCCATCTGCAAGATGCTGTGGCCAATCTCACCGGCCATGCCCTGGGTGCCGATGAACAGGCGGTCATTGAGCACAATGCCTGCGCCCACGCCCGCACCGCAGGTCACAAAAATCAGCGAATCGCGCGCATCGGTGGGCAAAAATTCGTATTCACTCAGGGCCGCCGTGTCGGCTTCGTTCTGCACCAGCACGGCCACGCTGGGCACACCAGCTTGCCCCAGGGCCTGGGTGATTTGCGACACAAAGTCCACATTGCGCCAGCCCAGATTGGGGGCAAGACGCACGATGCCAGTGGCTTCGTCAAACGCACCCGGCAAGCCCACGCCAATGCCCGCCAGTTGCACGCCGCACTGCACCAGCTTGGCGTGCACACGAGCCACCAGGCCGGCAGCCTGCTGGCACACCGCCTCAGGCGCGGGACTGTTCAGGGGTTCTTCCAGCGCGCACAGTACCTGGCCCAGCAGCGACACGCCCACCACGCGCAGCGCCTCCACCGCCACCTCCACACCAATCAGGCCACGGGTGTGCCCGTCGATCTGCAATGGCGTGGAAGGGCGGCCCAGGCCTTTGGCGGCGGTGACCCCCTGCTCGCTAACCCAGCCCTCAACCATCAGTTCATGCACCAACAGGCTGACGGTGGATTTGGTCAGGCCGCTGTGCTGCGCCAGTTGCGCCCGCGACAAACCGGTGTGCTGGCGCAGCAGGCGCAGCAACACACTGCGGTTGATGCGTTTGACAAGTTGTTGGTCGCCGGTGGTTTTCATGATGTGATGCAAGGATGGCTGGCTTAAAGGCTGTGGGTCTGCACTTTGCCAATGGGTTGTTTGCCAGCGATGATCATGCCCAACACGTCGTCTTCGGTGACATCACTGGTGCGGTAGGTACCCACCAATTTTCCGTTTTTCATCACCGCCAGGCGGTCGCTCAGGCCAAACACGTCAGGCATGTCGTGGGTGATCAAGAAGATGCCGACACCCTCGGCCTTGAGCTGGCGCACCAGGTTACCGACCATGGCGGTTTCTTCGGGGCCCAGCGCGGCGGTGGGCTCGTCCATGATCAGAATTTTGGCGTTGAAATAAATCGCCCGCGAGATCGCCACCACCTGGCGCTGCCAGCCGGAGAGGCGGCGCACCGGCGTGCGCACGTTTTTGAAGTTTTTGTTCAGCCGGGTGAACACTTTGCGGGCATCGGCATCCATGCGGCGGTCGTCCAGCGTGTTCCAGCGCGTCAACAGTTCACGGCCCAGAAACAGGTTGGCCACGGCATCCAGGTTGTCGGCCAGCGCCAGCGTCTGGTAGATGGATTCGATGCCACAGTGCTGTGCATCGACCGGGTTGTGGATGTGTGCCTTTTGACCGCTGATGATGACCTCGCCGCTGTCAATCGGGTAGGCCCCGGCCAGCATTTTCATCAGCGTCGATTTGCCCGCGCCGTTGTGCCCGAGCAGGGCCACCACTTCACCGGCGTACAGGTTCAGGCTGACATCGTCCACGGCTTGCACGCCGCCAAAGGCCTTGCCAATGTGGTGCAGTTCCACCAGAG
>JBGSRY010000164.1:0-4983 GCA_041737325.1 Rhodoferax sp.
TTTCTCGTTCAGCGGGATGAAGACCGCCGTCGTCAACCACGTGCGCAAGCACCCGGAATCCACCAATGCCAACGTCGCGGCGGCTTTCCAGGACGCCGTCGTCGACGTCCTGGTGACCAAGACGATGCGAGCGGCCGAGCAGGTGCTGACCGAGTCGGGCCGGGCCTTGACTGACGTGGATGTGGTGGCCTTTACACGCGGCCCGGGACTGGCTGGTGCGTTGTTGGTAGGCGCGGGCGTGGCCTGTGCGCTGGGCGCGGCACTGGGCAAACCGGTGCTGGGCGTGCACCACCTGGAAGGGCATTTGCTGTCGCCGTTTCTAAGCGCATACCCGCCAGAGTTTCCGTTTGTGGCACTGCTGGTGTCGGGCGGTCACACCCAGCTGATGCGCGTGGAGGGTGTCGGGCGCTACCAGATCTTGGGCGAAACCATTGACGACGCGGCCGGCGAAGCGTTTGACAAATCGGCCAAGATGCTGGGCTTGGCATATCCGGGTGGGGCCGCCTTGGGGCAGTTGGCGCAATTGGGTAACCCGGCTGCTTTCAAGTTGCCGCGGCCGTTGCTGCACAGCGGCGATCTGGATTTTTCGTTTGCCGGTCTCAAAACTGCAGTGATGGTGCAGAGCAAAAAGTGTGCGGCAGCACAGGGGTGTACGGTAGAGGCGTTGCCCCCCGCCACGCTGGCTGATCTGGCGGCATCGACCCAGGCTGCCATTGTGGAGGTGTTGGTGAAAAAGTCGCTGACCGCCTTGCAACAGTCCGGCTTGCAGCGGCTGGTGGTGGCCGGTGGGGTCGGGGCCAACCGCGAGTTGCGCCGCCAGCTCAACGCCGAGTGTGGCCAACGCCAGGTGCGGGTGCATTACCCTGAGCTGCATTTGTGCACCGACAACGGGGCCATGATTGCCATGGCGGCGGCCATGCGTCTTCAGTCGGGCATTCAGGCTACCAGCGCGGTCTATGCCTTTGATGTCAAACCGCGTTGGCCGCTGGATGCGATTCAATTGATTCAACACGGATGAATTCATGTTTAAAAAAATAATGGCAAGCACTGCGTTGGGGCTGGCTTGCGTTGCGGCTGTGCCGGTGACTGCCTGGGCGCAAGCCAGCACCGCAGCGCCTGTAAAAATTGCCATGATTGAGGGCTTGAGCGGCCCTTTTGGTAATACTGGTGAAGCGGTTTTTCGTAATCTGCTCTGGGCCGTAGAACGGGTCAATGCAGGCGGTGGTGTCACCTTGTCTGAGGGCATCGGTGCAGCTACCAGCAAGCATCCCCTGCTGCTGACGCGGTATGACAGCAAAGGGCAAACTGAAGAAGCTTTGTCGGTATTGAAGTCGGCGATTGATGATGGGGCACGCTTCATCGTGCAAGGCAATTCGTCGGCGGTGGCTGCGGCCTTGATCGAGGCTATCAACAAGCACAACGCGCGCGAACCCAGCCAACGCGTGTTGTTTTTGAATTACGCCGCCGTAGACCCGGCACTGACCAACGAGAAGTGCAGTTTTTGGCATTTCAGGTTTGATGCCCATGCCAACATGCGCATGTCGGCTTTGATGTCGGTGTTGACGGCTGATACGGCGCTCAAGCGCGTTTACCTGATTGGGCAGGATTACAGTTTTGGGCATGCGGTGGCGCGCGAAGCCAAACGGCAACTGGCCGAGCTGCGCCCGGATGTGGCACTGGTGGGGGAAGAATTGCACTCCATGGGGCGGGTCAAGGACTTTTTGCCCTACGCCACCAAAATCAAGGCCAGCGGGGCGCAGGCGGTCATCACGGGTAATTTTGGCAACGATTTGACCTTGCTGGTCAAGGCCGCCAAAGAAGTTGGTTTTGATGGCAAGTTCTACACTTTTTATGGCAATGCGTTGGGCGCACCTGCGGCGATTGGCGCGGCTGGTATTGGCAAAGTGGTGGCGGTGGCAGATTGGTTGCCGAACGTTCAGACCCCGCAGAGCGAGACGTTTTACCAATCTTTTCGTGCCCGTTTTCCCCAGCCTGCGGATGATTACGTGCACCTGCGCATGCAGCTGATGGTGCACGCGTTGGCGCAGGCGATTGATCAAGCAGGTACTACAGACTCAATAGCAGTAGCTGCCCATCTTGAAAGGGCTAGCGTCACATTTGCTTCACAAACTGGGTTCATGCGTGCGACCGATCACCAGTTTCAGCAACCGTTGGTGGTGGGGGTGATGGACAAGCTGGGTGCACCCGGGGTGAAATTTGACGTGGAAGGCTCGGGTTATGGTTTTCGGGTGGTCAAAACCATGTCCGCAGCGCAGGCCGAGCAGCCCAGCACCTGCCAGATGCAGCGCCCCTGAGGTCTGGTGTCCATGCGGTCAATGGCCTCTGGCTATAATCAGCGGCTCTGCACACTGCAGTAAAGCACGTCAGGGGCAGTTCCAGCGCCTGACGCAAGTTCAATCCAAACAGGAAAAAGCATGATTGCATCCAGTATCAAAGCCGCAGTTGTCAAAGACAACGCACGCCAAGCCGGTGACACCGGTAGCCCTGAAGTTCAGGTGGCACTGCTCACCGCCCGTATCAACGAGTTGATGCCGCACTTCAAAACCCACGCCAAAGATCACCACGGTCGCCGTGGTTTGTTGCGCATGGTGAGCCGCCGCCGCAAGCTGCTGGATTACCTCAAAGGTAAAGACGCTGACCGTTATGTGGCGCTGATCGCCAAGCTGGGTCTGCGCAAGTAATTGGTTTTAAAAGAATGATGAACGCCTGAGTTAGGTCACTAGCTCAGGCGTTTTTTACTTCGGAGACGGCAAAAAACACAAGCGAAGCTGTGTCATTCCAAAGTTTTGAGTGTCCTGGTGCAGGCGGGCTTTGGAATGGCATCGTGTTCTGTGTTGCGGCTTCCGGGCTCGGGTGGGGTGGCCTGCATCCCCCAAATTCACAGGAGATTCAAACATGTCAATGTTCAATAAAGTTAGCAAAACCTTTCAATGGGGTCAAAACACCGTCACCATGGAAACCGGCGAAATCGCGCGTCAATCCAGTGGCGCGGTCAAGCTGGACATGGATGGCACGGTGGTGCTGGCCACCGTGGTGGCCAAGACCGAAGGCAAAGCCGGTCAGGATTTCTTTCCTTTGACGGTGGATTACCTTGAAAAGTCTTACGCCGCAGGCAAGATTCCCGGCAGTTTCTTCAAACGCGAAGGCCGTCCCAGCGAGTTTGAAACGCTCACCAGCCGCTTGATTGATCGCCCGATTCGTCCGCTGTTTCCCGAAGGTTTTTTCAATGAAGTGCACGTGGTGGTGCATACCTTGTCGCTCAATCCTGAAGTCGATGCCGACATTGCTGCCATGATTGCCGTCAGCGCCGCGTTGTCGGTCAGCGGTGTGCCGTTCAGCGGCCCCATTGGTGCGGCTCGCGTCGGTTACATCAACGGTGAATACGTGCTCAACCCCGGTCAAACCCAACGTAAATCCAGTCAGATGGATTTAGTGGTGGCGGGTACTGAAGCCGCTGTCTTGATGGTGGAGTCGGAAGCCGACCAACTGTCTGAAGAAATCATGCTGGGTGCGGTGGTGTTTGGCCATGCCCAGGGTGCGATTGCCATCAACGCCATTCATGACTTGGTGCGTGATGCTGGCAAGCCCGCCTGGGACTGGCAAGCGCCCGCACGCGATGAGGTGCTGATTGCCCAAGTGGGCGCATTGGCCAACGACAAGCTGACTGCAGCCTACCAAATTCGCAACAAACAAGCCCGCACCCAAGCCTGCCGCAGCGCCTATGCCGATGTCATGGCTGGCCTGAAAGAGCAGGGCGTTGCGTTTGATTCAGTCAAGGTAGAAGGTCTGTTGTTTGACATTGAAGCGCGTTTGGTGCGTGGTCAGATTCTG
Source organism: Rhodoferax sp. (assembly GCA_041737325.1). Classification (GTDB taxonomy): domain Bacteria; phylum Pseudomonadota; class Gammaproteobacteria; order Burkholderiales; family Burkholderiaceae_C; genus Rhodoferax. Next base: position 3,853 of record JBGSRY010000164.1, read on the forward strand.
GCTGGTGAGCCGCGCATTGACGGCCGCGATACACGTACCGTGCGCCCGATCGAAATCCGCAACAGTGTGTTGCCGCGCACCCATGGCTCCGCTTTGTTTACCCGTGGCGAAACCCAGGCTTTGGTGGTGACCACCTTGGGTACAGAGCGCGATGCACAGCGCATTGATGCCTTGAGTGGTGACTACGAAGACCGTTTCATGCTGCACTACAACATGCCTCCCTTTGCCACCGGTGAAACGGGTCGCGTGGGCACGCCGAAACGTCGTGAAATCGGTCACGGCCGTCTGGCCAAGCGCGCACTCGTTGCGGTGCTGCCCAACAAGGAAGACTTTCCTTACACCATGCGTGTGGTGTCTGAAGTCACCGAATCCAATGGCTCGTCGTCCATGGCTTCGGTGTGCGGTGGTTGCTTGAGCCTGATGGATGCCGGCGTGCCGTTGAAAGCACACGTGGCCGGTATTGCCATGGGTCTGATCAAGGAAGACAACCGCTTTGCGGTGTTGACCGACATTTTGGGTGACGAAGACCACCTGGGCGACATGGACTTCAAGGTGGCTGGTACCACCAACGGTATCACCGCGCTGCAAATGGACATCAAAATCCAGGGCATTACCAAAGAGATCATGCAAGTGGCTCTGGCGCAAGCCAAGGAAGCCCGCATGCACATTTTGGGCAAGATGGTGGAAGCCATGGGTACGGCCAAGACCGAGGTGTCTACTTTTGCGCCGCGTCTGTTCACCATGAAGATCAACCCCGAGAAAATTCGCGACGTGATTGGCAAGGGTGGCGCGGTGATTCGTGCGTTGACCGAAGAAACTGGCACACAAATCAACATCGAAGAAGACGGCACGATCACCATTGCGTCGGCTGATCCGGCCAAAGCCGAAGAAGCCAAACGCCGCATTGAGCAGATCACGGCTGAAGTTGAAATTGGCAAGGTCTACGAAGGACCGGTGGTGAAGATTTTGGATTTTGGTGCCCTGATCAACCTGCTGCCTGGCAAAGACGGCTTGCTGCACATCAGCCAGATCGCCCACGAACGTGTCGAGCGCGTGACCGACTACCTGAGCGAAGGCCAGATCGTCAAGGTCAAAGTGCTTGAGACCGACGAAAAGGGGCGCGTCAAGCTC
>JBGSRY010000348.1:0-1684 GCA_041737325.1 Rhodoferax sp.
GAAGACGAAATTGCCGCCAAGGCCATGGGCATCAACACCCGTAACCTGAAGCTCTTGGCTTTCGGCATGGGGGCCACGTTTGGGGGGGTTTCGGGGGCCATGTTTGCCTCGTTTCAGGGTTTTATTTCGCCCGAGTCTTACACCCTGATGGAGTCCATCATGATTGTGGCCATGATCGTCCTGGGCGGCATCGGGCATTTGCCCGGGGTCATCATGGGGGCGGTGGCTTTGTCGGCGCTGCCAGAGGTGTTGCGCTATGTGGCCGGGCCTTTGCAGGACATGACCGGAGGGCGGCTGGATGCCTCCATCTTGCGCCAGTTGCTGATTGCGCTGGCCATGATCATCGTCATGTTGTGGCGTCCGCGTGGTCTGTGGCCTTCGCCCGAACACGGCAAGGCCCTGCCCGTTACCAAGTCCTGATGCGGCACGACATCGAACCATTTAAAAGGGCCGCGTCAGCGCCGGCTTGACAGACAAAGGAATCACATGACAGACACCGTACTCAACGTCACTGGCGTATCCAAACGCTTTGGTGGCTTGCAGGCTTTGAGCGATGTGGGCATCCAGATCAAACGTGGCCAGGTCTATGGCCTGATTGGCCCCAATGGCGCGGGCAAGACCACGTTTTTCAACGTGCTCACCGGCTTGTACACCCCGGATACCGGCAATTTTGTCTTGGCTGGCAAACCCTACCAGCCCACAGCGGTGCATGAAGTGGCCAAGGCCGGTATTGCACGCACGTTTCAAAACATCCGCTTGTTCGCTGAAATGACGGCACTGGAAAACGTCATGGTGGGGCGGCATGTGCGCACCCACTCCGGCTTGCTCGGGGCGGTGTTTCGCACCGGCAGCTTCAAGGCCGAAGAAGCGGCCATCACCGCACGCGCCAGAGAATTGCTGGACTACGTGGGTATTGGCCAGCTGGCTGAATTCAAAGCCCGTACGCTCAGCTATGGTGACCAGCGCCGCCTTGAAATTGCCCGTGCACTGGCCACCGACCCGCAACTGATTGCGCTGGATGAACCCGCTGCAGGTATGAACAGCACCGAAAAAGTGCTGCTGCGTGAGTTGATCGACAAGATTCGTCATGACAACCGCACCATTTTGTTGATCGAGCACGATGTGAAGCTGGTCATGGGCCTGTGTGACCGTGTCACCGTGCTGGATTACGGCAAGCAAATTGCCGAAGGCACGCCGGCCGATGTGCAGCGCAACGACAAAGTGATTGAAGCCTATCTGGGCACCGGTGGCCATTGAGTGGCGCGCACGCATAAGGAAAACAACATGGCAACGACTCTTCTCAAGATCAAAGGGCTCAAAGTGGCCTACGGTGGCATTCAGGCCGTCAAAGGTGTCGATTTTGAAGTTCGCGAAGGTGAACTGGTGTCCCTCATCGGCTCCAACGGTGCGGGCAAAACCACCACCATGAAAGCCATCACCGGCACCCTGCCGATCAACGACGGTGACATCGAATACCTGGGCAAAAGCATCCGTGGCCAGGGGCCGTGGGATCTGGTCAAGCAAGGTCTGGCCATGGTGCCCGAAGGCCGCGGCGTGTTCACGCGCATGACCATCACCGAAAACCTCAAGATGGGTGCCTACATCCGCAATGACAAAGCCGGAATCGCCGCGGACGTTGACAAAATGTTTGAGTTGTTCCCGCGCCTGCGCGAGCGCAAGGAAC
>JBGSRY010000173.1:0-2663 GCA_041737325.1 Rhodoferax sp.
TGTGATCACCTCACGCATCAAGACCAAAAAACTCTCGTCGCTGATGTGGATGGTGGGGTTTGTCACGTTTTTCCTGAGCGCCATTCTGGACAACCTGACCACCACCATTGTGATGATTTCGTTGATGAAAAAACTCTTGGGCAAGCGCGACGACCGGCTGTTTTTTGCTGGCATCATCGTCATTGCCGCCAATGCCGGTGGGGCCTGGTCGCCGATTGGCGACGTGACCACCACCATGCTGTGGATTGGCGGCCAGATCACGGCGCTGGCCATCATGGAAGGGGTGTTTATTCCCTCCATGATCAACCTGCTGGTGCCGTTGGCGGTGACCAGTTTCATGCTGGGTTCGCGTCCAGTAGAAGGTGTTGAAAGTGCCGACGTCCGTCAGCACGCCGAAACCACCAAATTTGAGCAAAACCTGATGTTTGCCCTCGGCCTGGGTATTTTGGTGATGGTGCCGGTATTCAAAACCGTGACCCATCTGCCGCCCTTCATGGGCATTTTGTTTGGGCTGGGCATCTTGTGGCTGGTGGGTGACCTGATTCACCGCAACAAAGATGACGACGAGCGTGCGCCGCTGACGCTGGTGCATGCGCTGACCAAGATCGACATGGGCTCGATCGTGTTCTTCATTGGCATCCTGCTGGCCGTGGCAACCCTGGAACACACGCACATCCTGACCAGCCTGGCGCAGTGGATGGATCAGTCGGTCGGTCGGCTCGATGTGATTGTGATGCTGATCGGTTTGGTTAGTGCGGTGGTGGACAACGTGCCGTTGGTGGCAGCGTCCATGGGCATGTATGACATGACCACGCACCCGGCTGACAGCTTTTTGTGGGAATTCATGGCTTACTGCGCCGGCACCGGCGGCTCCATTCTGATCATTGGCTCGGCTGCGGGTGTGGCGGCCATGGGACTGGAAAAAATTGACTTTTTCTGGTATGTCAAGCGCGTCAGCTGGCTGGCGTTGATTGGCTATCTGGGCGGAGCGTTTTTCTACATTGCCGAGCGCAATATCTTTGGTTGATTACCCATGGAGTTCGTATGAACAAACCTGCCATTTTGGTCGCGCGTGCTGTTTTCCCCGAAGTACTGGCACAGCTGCAACAGCATTTTGAGGTCACCGCCAACCAGGATGACACGGTTTGGACACCTGCGGAGTTGATCGCCCAGTTGCAGGGCAAGCAAGGTGCTTTCACCACTGGCAGCCAGCGCATTGATGCAGCCTTGCTGGCGGCCTGCCCGGAGCTGAAGATTTGCGCCAACATGGCGGTGGGCTACAACAACTTTGACCTGGCCGCCATGACCGCGGCTGGTGTCAAGGCCACCAACACCCCCGATGTGCTGACCGAGACCACGGCCGACTTTGGTTTTGCGCTGATCATGGCCACCGCCCGGCGCATGGCCGAGAGTGAACATTTTCTGCGCGCCGGGTTGTGGAAGAGCTGGCGCTATGACATGTTTGCCGGCTCTGACATTCACGGCAGCACGCTCGGCATTCTGGGCATGGGCCGCATTGGCCAGGGTATTGCCAAACGCGGGGCGCATGGCTTTGGCATGAAGGTGATTTACCACAACCGCTCACGGCTGGATGCGGCCACAGAGTCTGCCTGCGGTGCCAGCTATGTCAGCAAGGCCGATTTATTGAAGCACGCTGATCACCTGATTCTGGTGCTGCCCTATTCCCCTGATGCGCACCACGCCATTGGCGCGCCTGAGTTGGCGCAAATGAAACCCACCGCCACGCTGGTCAATATTGCGCGCGGCGGCATTGTGGACGACGCGGCACTGGCGCACGCGCTGCGAAACCGGGTGATTTCCGCCGCCGGGCTGGACGTGTATGAGGGTGAGCCTGCGGTGCACCCAGACCTGCTGAGCGTGCCCAACGTGGTGTTGACCCCGCACATTGCCAGCGCCACGCTGCCTACGCGCCGGGCGATGGCGCAACTGGCCGCCGACAACCTGGTCGGTTATCTGCTGCATGGCAGAGCCTTGACCGCACTCAATTAGCTATTTATTTAATAGCTGCTAGCCCTTATTATATAAGGGCTGCAGGCTATATTTGTTTAAATAAATTTAAGCCTGACCAGGCCTTGGACGATGGTGGTTTTGCACCACAATAGAGACCAAGGAGAGCTGACAACGTGAACGATCTTGTGCTGTGGCTGGTGTTGGGGATAGGCGGCGTGAACGCGCTGCTGTTGCTGGCGTTGTGGTGGCGTGGTCGCGGCAACAGCGCTGAGGCCGCCGACGATCTGGCGCAACAGGCGCAAACAGCGCAATTTCAGTCGGGCGTGTTGGCGCAGCAACAAGCGCTGGTGCAATTGGTCAACACCAGCGCCGAGCGGCTGCAGCGTGAACTGCGCCGCGAGGTGCAAGACACTGGCCGCAGCGGCCGCCAGGAACTCTCGCAGCATCTGGCCACTTTTCAACAAGCCCTGGTGCAGCAAAGCGCCGAGGCCACACGCACGCAAAATGCCCAAATTGATGCCTTTGGGCAGCAACTGGCCTTGCTGCAAAAAACTTTGCAAGACACGTTGACGCACCAACTTTTGGGTGTGAGCGAATCCAACGCCCGGCGCATGGGAGAGATCCGCGAAACCCTGGAAAAGCAGTTAGCGCAGCTGCAAACCAGCAATGCCACCAAGCTCGACGAAATGCGC
>JBGSRY010000179.1:0-4506 GCA_041737325.1 Rhodoferax sp.
TTGCCGAGATGCTGGGCCTGCTGCCCAAGGCACAGCTGGGCTACTTTGGCGGCGGCCACAACCTGGCCGAGGCACACACACCGCTGCTGTTTGAGCGCCGCGGCTTGCGCGTTGCCGTGCTGGGCTACAACGAATTCATGCCGCGCAGTTTCGAGGCCGACTACAACGCCCCGGGCGTAGCCTGGAGTGAAGACGAACAGGTGCTGGCCGACATCAAAAAAGCCCGCAGCTTTTACCATGCCGACCTGGTGATACCGGTGCTGCACTGGGGCTGGGAAAACGAGCGGGTGGCGAACCCGCGTCAGCGTCAACTGGCACGTCTGATGATTGATGCCGGGGCCGATGCGGTGATCGGTGGCCACCCCCACGTGACGCAGGATGTGGAACTGTACCAAGGCAAACCGGTCATCTACAGCGTGGGCAATTTTGTCATGAAAGAAACCGATAACGACCGTCAACGCCAGGCTTGGGTGCTGCGCCTGCAACTCAGCCCCCAGGGCGTAACCGGCTTTGACACCGTGGCAACCCGCATCAGCATGGACGGCATCCCGACGCGCGACAAAGAAACCGCCAGCCCATGCTGGAGCCGTGGTCAAAAAGCCGTGGGCGTCTGCCGTCATGCAGAAGGGTCAACCACACACTGACAACTTGCCGTGTCAGTGCGCCAACTCCTTGCGCGGCCCAGGAGCCACTTTGCGTGCCAGCAAGGTGTACATGGTGGGCACCACAAACACCGTCAGCAGCGTACCCAGGCTCATGCCACCCACAATCACCCAGCCAATCTGATGCCGGCTTTCAGCCCCCGCGCCAGTGGCCATGGCCAGCGGCACAGCCCCCAGCACCATGGCCCCGGTGGTCATCAGAATCGGGCGCAAGCGCTGCGCCGCGGACTGCTGCACTGCAGCCAGCATGTCCAGCCCCTGCTCGCGCAGCTGGTTGGCAAACTCCACAATCAAAATACCGTGCTTGGTGATCAGCCCCACCAGCGTGATCAGGCCAATCTGGCTGAACACGTTGAGCGTGCCACCCGACCCTTTCAGCGCCAGCAAGGCCCCGGCCATGGACAAGGGCACACTGAACAAAATCACAAACGGGTCGATGAAACTCTCGAACTGCGCTGACAACACCAAAAAAATGAACAGCAGCGCCAGCGCAAACACCAGCGTGAGCGAGTCGGATGATTTTTTGAACTCACGGCTGATGCCATTCAGGTCGGTGGCGTAGCCGGGTTTAAGCACCTTTTGCGCCGTGGCATCCATGAACGCCAGCGCTTCACCCACCGAATAAGTGGCGCTCAGGTTGGAGGTGATGGTGGCCGAGCGGCGCTGGCCAAAGTGGATCAATTCGCGCGGCACCACCACTTCCTGAATCGTCACCAGGGCTGAAAGCGGAATCAACTCAGCCGACTTGCCACGCACAAAGATTTTTTCAATATCATCCGGCGTGTCGCGCCCGGTGGCTGCGGTTTGCACGATCACGTCGTACTGCTCGCCACCCCGCTTGTAGCGCGTCACCTTGCGCCCACCCAGCATGGTTTCAATGGCACGGGCGATCAGGTCCACACTGACCCCCATGTCAGCAGCGCGTTCCCGGTTGACTTCGAGCTTGATCTCGGGCTTGTTCAAACGCAGGTCGGTATCCACTTGCACAAAGCCGGGGTTTTGAGCCATTTCGTCCTGAAACGCACGCACGGTTTTGGCCAGCTCCTGGTAACTCTCAGAGGTGATGATGACAAACTCGATCGGCTGGCTGCGAAAACCCTGCCCGAGTGAAGGCGGCGTGATCGGGGTTGCACTGACCCCTGCCAGACCCGAGAAACGCGGGGTCATGGTCCGCGCCATTTCCAGCGTGCTGCGCTGCCGCTCTTGCCACGGTTTGGCCCTGAAAAAGATATTGCCTTGCGATACCGTGGGGTTGCCCACCGTGGCAAAAATGCGGTCAAATTCAGGGTAATCTGCGGCGATGCGCTCGATGCTTTTGGCATAGCGGTCGGTATAGGCCAGCGTGGCCCCGTCGGGCGCATTGACGCGTGCCAGCACCACGCCACGGTCTTCCAGCGGCGAGAGTTCACGCTTCAAGTCAGCCAGCGTCCACCAAGTGACCAGGCCACTGAGCACCATCACCACCAACACCAGGTAACGCCGCAGCAACACCCAGGCCAGCAGCTGGCTGTAGGCGCGGGTCAGGCGCTCCAGCAGACTTTCCATGTGCCGGTCAAACCAACTCGGGTGCGGGTTGTGGCGCAGCAGCAGCGAGCTCATCATGGGCGACAGCGTCAGCGCCACCAACCCCGAGATCACCACCGCCCCCGCCAGCGCCAGGGCAAATTCGGTAAACAGCCGCCCGGTGCGCCCGGGTGAAAACGCCAGCGGCGCATACACCGCCACCAGCGTCATGGTCATGGCCACAATGGCAAAGCCAACCTCACGTGCGCCTTTGATGGCCGCCTGAAACGGCGGCAAGCCTTCTTCAATGTGGCGGTAAATGTTTTCCAGCATCACGATGGCATCGTCCACCACCAAGCCAATGGCCAGCACCAGCGCCAGCAGCGTCAGGGTGTTGATGCTGAAACCCGCCAACGCCATCATGGCAAACGTGCCGATCAGCGCCACCGGAATCGTCACCAGCGGAATCAGCGACGCACGCAGCGTGCGCAAAAATACAAAAATCACCAAAGCCACCAACACGGCAGCTTCGACAATGGTTTTGAACACCGCTTTGATCGACTCGTCAATGAACACCGAGTTGTCATTGGCCACGGCAATCGTCACTCCGGGTGGCAAGTCGCGGCGCAGTTTGTCAAGCAAACCAATCACACCTTTGGACAGCTCCAGCGGATTGGCGGTGGACTGTTTCACCACCCCCACGCCCACCGAGTCGCGGCCGTTGAGGCGCACAAACGAGCGCTCGTCCACCGGGGCTTCCTGCACCCGTGCCACGTCGCCGATGCGAATCGGTTGCCCCGCCACGCTGCGGATCACCACCTGGGTAAATTCACGGGCGGTTTGCAAGTCGGTGGCCGCGGTCACGTTGAATTCACGCTGCGTGCTCTCAATGCGGCCAGCGGGCACTTCCAGGTTGGCACGACGCAGGGCATCTTCCAGGTCTTGCACCGTGAGCTTGTAGGCAGCCAGCTTGTCCGGGTCAACCCAGATGCGCATGGCAAATTTGCGCTCACCATAAATATTGACCTCGGCCGCGCCGGGGGCGGTTTGCAGCAGCGGCTTGACCAGCGTGTTGGCCATCTCTGAGAGCTGCAACGCGGTGTGGGTGTCAGAGCTCAAGGCCAAAAAAATCACCGGGAACGACTCGGCCTCGACCTTGGCAATCACCGGCTCGTCAATGCCTTGTGGCAGGCGCTGGCGCACCCGGGTGACCTTGTCGCGCCCATCGGCGGCGGCGGCATCGGCATCGCGGCTCAGCACAAAACGCACGCTGATCTGGCTGCGCTCCTGGCGGCTGCTGGAGGTGATCACGTCCACCCCTTCAATGCCCGAGAGCGAGTCTTCCAGCACCTTGGTCACCTGGGTTTCCATGACCTCGCTCGAAGCCCCGGCAAAGGTGGTGGTGACCGACACCACCGGTTCGTCAATTTTGGGATATTCCCGTACCGACAAGCGGTTGAACGAGACCGCACCTATCAGCACAATCAAGAGCGACAGCACGGTGGCAAAGACCGGGCGGCGGATCGAGGTTTCAGCCAGTTGCATGGTTATCTTCTCTGGCTAATGGTCAGCTAGCGCTTGCAGGCATTGCAACAGATGCTTTGTTTTTAGGAGCATCACTTTTGCCTGGCGGTTTTCCAAGCTCCACCACGCGAACCGGCGTGCCGTCTTTTTGCAGGCGCTGTTGCCCCGCCACGACCACGGTGTCGCCCAGCTTCAGACCCTGGACAATTTCAACCTTGCCCTGGCTGCGCACCCCCAACGTCACCTCTTGGCGCTGCGACACCGCTTGCGTATCTGGGGGCAGTGCCGTGCCGGGCTGGGGCTTGGCCAGTTTGTAAACCAGCTGGCGGTTGCCTTGCGGCACGATCGCCTCTTCGGGCACGACCAAAGCCGCGTCATGGATCGAAAACTCCGTGCGCACGCGCGCAAACATGCCGGTACGCAACACGTCACCGGCCCCGCCCAGCAGCGCGCGCACGCCGACCGAGCGGCCATTGGCATCGAGCAGCGGGTCTACCGCTTGCACCTGTGCTTTGAAACTGCGCCCGGGCAAGGCATCGAGTGTGACTTCAACGCTTTGGCCGGGTTTGACCTTGCTGCCATAGCGCTCCGGCAGCCGGTAGTCCACCAGCATCTGGCGCGTGTCTTCCAGCGCCACCAAATCCACGCCGTCTTTCACGTAGTCACCCACATTCACCAAGCGGATACCGACCGTGCCGGCAAACGGCGCACGCACCGCCATGCGGGTCAGGCGTGCTTGCGACAGCGCCAGTTGCGCCTGCGCCACCTGCAAATTGGCCGCTGCGGTGTCCAAGGTTTGCTGCGCCATGAAATGCGC
>JBGSRY010000213.1:0-3265 GCA_041737325.1 Rhodoferax sp.
GGGCGCTTGCGCACCGCTTCCAGCCCTTCAAGAATCTGGATCGAGCCTTCGCCATAGGCTTCAGAGGCACCGGCCTGGTGGGCATCAATGGTGGGCTGAAAGTTGGAGCTGTCAGCCGTGCCCTCGCCCGTGTGAACGGTGTTGTCAGTGGATGCGGCGGGCTTGTTGTCTTCGGTCATGGAAAGCTTTGAAAAAGTTGGGGGCAGCAAAAGGGCGTGGGCCGTGCGCGGCAGGTGGCGCTAGATGCGCATGGGCATGACCACGTACTTGAACTGGCTGTTGTCTGGAATCGTCAGCAGCGCCGAGCTGTTGCCGTCGGAGAGTTCGAGCTTGACCATGTCCTGGCTCATGTTGGCCAGTGCGTCAATCAGGTAGGTGACGTTGAAGCCGATTTCGATGCTGTCACCGGCGTAATCAATGTCAAGCTCGTCCACCGCTTCTTCCTGTTCGGCGTTGTTGGCGGCCACGCGCAGCGTGCCGGGGTCCAGGTTCAGGCGCACACCTTTGAACTTGTCACTGGTCAAAATGGCGGTGCGTTGCAGCGTGGCCAGCAGCGCGGTGCGCCCCAGCGTGATGCTGTTGGTGTGGTTGCGCGGGATCACGCGGTTGTAGTCAGGGAATTTGCCTTCAACCAATTTGCTGACGAACTCCATGCCGCCAAAGCTGAACTTGGCCTGGTTGTTGGCAAACTGCATCTCGATGGCACCTTCGGCATCGGACAACAGGCGTTGCAGTTCCAGCACGGTTTTGCGCGGCAAGATCACTTCTTGCTTGGGCACTTCCACGTCCAGCGTGGCGCAGGCAAAGGCCAGGCGGTGGCCGTCGGTGGACACCAAGCTGAGCTGCTGGCCTTCGGCCACAAACAAAATGCCGTTGAGGTAGTAGCGGATGTCGTGCACCGCCATGGCAAACGACACCTGGGCCAGCAAGGCCTTCAGGGTTTTTTGCGGTACCGAGAACACCGGGCCAAAGTTGGCCGCTTCTTGCACCAGTGGAAAATCTTCCGCTGGCATGGTTTGCAGGGTGAACTTGCTTTTGCCGCCTTTCAAAATCAGTTTGGCGGCGCTGGACTCCAAGGACACGATCTGGTCAGACGGCATGGTGCGCAAAATGTCGATGAGCTTGCGCGCGCCCACAGTGGTGGTGAAGTCTTCTGCATCGCCGCCCAGCTCGGCCGTGGTACGAATCTGGATTTCAAGGTCGCTGGTGGTGAGTTGCAGCGACGAGCCGGTTTTGCGGATCAGCACGTTGGCCAGAATCGGCAAGGTATGGCGGCGTTCGACAATGCCGGCAACCGCTTGCAGCACGGACAGCACCTGGTCTTGGGGGGCTTTCAGAACAATCATGTCATCCTCTTGGTCGTTAGTCGATGAGCTTGCCCAAAAACGGCAAGGTGTTGCGGGTGGTAAAGGGGCATTTTCCCACTGATTTGGTGCATGGTGCTCAACCCTTCAGGGTTTGCTCCAGCACGTGCAATTGTTGGTTGAGTTCGGTCATTTGTTGGCGCTCGGCACTGATTTTGCGCACCGCGTGCAGCACCGTGGTGTGGTCGCGGCCACCAAACAATTCACCAATTTCAGGCAGGCTTTTTTGCGTCAGTTCTTTGGCCAGGTACATGGCAATCTGGCGCGGCCGGGCAATGCTGGCCGGGCGTTTTTTGGAATACATGTCGGCGATTTTGATCTTGTAATAGTCCGCCACCGTTTTCTGGATGTTTTCCACTGAAATTTGCCGGTTTTGAATCGACAGCAGGTCGCGCAAGGCCTCGCGTGCCAGCAGAATAGAGATTTCTTTTTGGTTAAAACGGGAATAAGCCAGGATTTTGCGCAGCGCACCCTCAAGCTCGCGCACATTGGAGCGGACGTTCTTGGCGACAAAAAACGCCACCTCTTCCGGCATCACAATGCCTTCAGCGTGCGCTTTGTTGATCAAAATGGCCACGCGCATTTCAAGCTCGGGCGGCTCAATGGCCACCGTCAGACCGGAATCAAAGCGCGACACCAGTCGTTCGTGAATGTCGGCCAAGCCCTTGGGATAGGTGTCACTGGTCATCACAATGTGCGACTTTTTGGCCAGCAAAGCTTCAAAAGCGTTGAAGAATTCTTCTTGTGTGCGCTCTTTGTTGGCAAAGAACTGCACGTCATCAATCAGCAGCAAATCCAGCGAGTGGTAACGCTCTTTGAATTCATCAAACGCTTTGCGCTGGTAGGCTTTAACCACATCGGTTACGAACTGTTCGGCATGGATGTAGAGAACTTTGGCCTGGGGGTGATCGGCGATGAGCTGGTTACCGACGGCATGCATCAGGTGGGTCTTGCCCAAACCGACGCCACCATAGATGAAAAGCGGGTTGTACAAATGCCCCGGCATGCCAGCCACATGCATGGCTGCCGCGCGCGCCATGCGGTTGGCGCTGCCTTCGACCAAGGCATCAAACGTGAGCGCTGTGTTGAGCCGGTTTTTGAGTGGTTCTGGCCCAGGGTTGATGGGGTTGTCGGCGTGGTTTGACGGCCCTGGCACAGGGGTTGATTTTTGCGCAGACTGAGTTCTGACAATGGCTTCACGCGGAGCAAGCGCTAACTCAATAAGAATTGGCTGCCCCGTCATTTTTTCCATCAGTCCAGCCAGGCGGGCGCTGTATTGGGCGCGGATCCAGTCCATTTTGAAGCGGTTGGCGACAAAAATAGTGACCTTGGAGAGGTCGTCTGCGACTTGCGCCGACAGGGGTTTGATCCAGGTTTGAAACTGTTGCTCGGGCAATTCCTGGGCTAATTGGTCGATGCAAGCCTGCCACAAATCGGCATTGGACTGCGCCTCTGAGGCGGCTGAAATGGGGTGTAGTCCCTCGGTCATTGTGAAATTAGCTTTGTGGATAGTTATCAATTTTTGTGCCTTGCATTCTAATTTATCAAAGGCTTATCCACACCCTGATTAACCCCAAGGGAAGAACTATATGTGGCGCTCGGCGGGGCTTCGAAAGTTGTCAAATTTTGTACGGCCTCCAAAGTTTGCGATAATCCAAGGTTCCCCTGAACTGTTCAGGAGAAAACTGAACATCGATTTGACCCCCGGCGAGTTGTCCTTGGGTGGCAAATCGCCCATGAGCCCTCTGAGGATTTCCAAAAATGAAACGCACTTACCAACCTTCCAAGATCCGCCGCGCCCGTACGCACGGTTTCCTCGTGCGCATGAAGACGCGCGGTGGCCGTGCCGTGATCAATGCCCGCCGCGCCAAGGGCCGCAAGCGCCTGGCCGTCTGAGGCCC
>JBGSRY010000233.1:0-4661 GCA_041737325.1 Rhodoferax sp.
GAGATCGTCGGTGTGGAGGATGGTGCGTATCGACTCGAAGACATTTTCGGATTCGAGCAAACGGGCCTCGATGGCCGGTGCCAGCGCCCCTGTGCCCAGCGTCAGCGTGGCCGGTGCCGCCGCAAACGTGTTGACCACGTCACCGGCCGGGCCGCTCAAGCGGTAGTGCAAGGTGAGAAAAGAGCCTGATTGAATGGTTGGAGAAACAGCCGTCATAAAAATCCTGTCAGAACGCAAGGCCCGCAGCGGGGCGCATAAACTGCAGGCCATTGTAAAAGCCCGCCCCATGCCCCTCAAAGACTTGCCCCCCGATGCCCGCCCGCGTGAAAAGTTGCTTGCCCGCGGCCCTGCTGCCCTGAGCGACGTGGAACTGCTGGCCTTGCTGCTGCGCACCGGCATTCAAGGCAAAGGCGTGCTGCAGCTGGCCCATGAACTGCTGCAACTCAAACCCAAAGGTAGCGCTGACACGGGCTTTGACGGCATGGCCGGGCTGCTACAGGCCAGCGCCGACGACCTCAAACGCGTCAAAGGGCTGGGCCCGGCCAAGTGCGCCGAGCTGATGGCCGTGCTGGAACTGGCCCGGCGCGCCATGGCACAGCGGCTACAAGAGCGCGCCGTGTTTGACACCCCTGATGCCGTCAAAAACTACCTGCAACTGCAACTCTCAAACCGCAAGCATGAGGTCTTTGCCGTGCTGTTTCTTGATGCCCAAAACCGCTTGATTGCATTGGATGAGCTGTTCCATGGCACGCTGACGCAAACCAGCGTGTACCCGCGCGAAGTGGTGCTGCGCGCCCTGCACCACCAAGCCAGCAGCGTGGTGCTGTCGCACAACCACCCCAGCGGCAGCGTACAACCCAGCCGCGCCGACGAAATGCTGACCCAAACCCTTAAAACCACGCTGGCGCTGATTGACGTGCGGGTGCTGGACCATGTGATCGTGGCCCCGGGTGAGGCGCTCTCGATGGCCGAAAGGGGGCTGCTGTGAAACCGGTCAAGGTGCGCACCCTGGGTGAACTCAAGGTGATCAAAAAAGCCATTGCCACGCAAACCCAGCAACGCACAGCACAAGCCAGCGCCCAAGCCCGGCTGCGCCAGCAGGTGGCCAGCGACAAGGATTTATTTGTCAAGGCCGCCGGAACCGTCAAGCCCTTGCCAGACAAGCGCAACGTGCTACACAAAAAAGAGCAAGCAATGCCTTTGGCGATGCAGTACCAAAAGGACGAGCAAGCGGTTCTGAAAGAAGCCATCAGTGACGAGTTTGATGTCTCGACCCTGCTCGAAGTGGACGAGCATTTGAGCTTTCGCCGCTCCGGCATTGGGCCGGACGTGACACGCAAACTGCGCCGTGGCGACTGGAGCATCCAGCGCCAACTGGATCTGCATGGCCTGCGCCGCGACGAGGCCCGCGAAACCCTGAGCATCTTCATCCGCGAAGCGTTCCAGCAGGGCATTCGCTGCGTGCGTGTGGTGCATGGCAAGGGTCTTGGGTCGCCCGGCAAAGCGCCGGTTTTGAAAAACCGCGTGCACAGCTGGCTGGTGCAAAAAGACGAAGTGCTGGCGTTTGTGCAAGCCAAACCCGCTGACGGCGGCGCAGGCGCGCTGGTGGTGTTGCTGATGGCCAGCCGCAGCTGAGGTGAGGTGCTGCGACCCACCCGGCTCAAGCCTGGTTGCGCATCCAATCGGCAGTCTGGGTAAATGAGTGCTTCAGATTGCTGCGCAGCGGCTCAGGTACACCCACCTCGGCCATGGCCTGACCCATGCACGCCAGCCACTGGTCGCGCTCCACCGTGCCGACCTTGTACGGCAGGTGGCGCGCCTTCAGCCGGGGGTGACCAAAGCGTTCCACATAATGCTGCGGGCCACCGAGCCAGCCGCACAAAAACCAGAACAGCTTTTGCCGCGCGTCGTCCAACGTCGGTGCGTGCACAGCACGCAGCTGCGCATAGGCAGGCTCCAGGTCCATCAGGTCATAAAACCGCGTCACCAACGCGTGGACTTGTGCCTCTCCGCCGATCTGCTCAAACGGCGTTAGGGTGCTGGATTGCTCTTGAATTTTCATCGTAAAATTGGCCTCTAGACCTTGTTTTATATGCGCAAGTCACTATCAAATTTATAACTAAAAATCAACGAACACTATCGGCTGGCGACTTTCATGGCTTCAATCAGTTTCATGGTCTCCACGCTCACCGTGGTCACGCGCGCCAGCAGGTCAATCACTTTTTCTTTGTAATCTGCAAAACGGTAGGTGTTGAACTTCTCGCGAATGGTGGGGTCTTTGGGCTTTTTTTCCTTGTACTGGTCCAGCACCCAGTCGATGGCACAGCGGTTACCCAGTTTGTAGGTCCAGGCCTCAGGCGGAATGCCGCGCAGGGTGGTCTCGGTGTCCAGGGTGATGCTGCCAGCTTGTGGGTCGGCACGCAGCATGGCCTTGGGGCTCATACCTGCGGCACGGGCTTTTGCGTCGGGCACATCGGTGCGCACCAGCGAAAAGGGCGCTACGCCTTCATAGCCGATGTGCAGGTTGATGAGCGCCCCGCCCCACGCAGCCCATTGCCAGAAGTCTTTGTAGAACGGGATGCGGGGAAATTCGCGTTTGAGGTTCTGCGCGTACTTTTCACGGTACAGCGGGTCGTGCAGCACGGCATAGCAGTAGTGGAAGATGCCTTCTTTGGTGATTTTGCGCACCGATTTACCTTTGCCGATTTCGTCGGCATAGTGGGCGGTGAATTGTTTGAGTGCCCAGTCGGTGATGTTGTCTAACTTCTGCCCCATCTCATATCGATGCAACGGCAGTGTTTGAGTCTTTTCCAACATGTCGTAGCATGGCACACTGGCCACGGCCAGTGTTTGAAACGGCTTAGCGCCGGGTACGCCTGAAATGCAAATGCATTCACTTCCTTGCCCTGGGCCAAATATCTCTCGCAACAGGTACTGCATTTCATTCAACTGCTTGCTGAAGTAGAGTGTTTGCCGAATGAATGGTCGGTACTCCGATGAAATTCGGATACTGGGCACATAGTTGTAGATAACTGATTTGCTGAGATCACCCTTCACGGCGCGGGACCACTTTATGCGGTACTCAATTCGATCTTCCAGACCATCACGTTTTCTGAGCGCGCCCTTCAATCGGGATCGTTCTGCGTTGTATTCGTCAATCAAAAAGCGTACTTTTTGTTCAACTTGAGCGGGACTAAAACCATATACCCACTCGTCACGAGCAGTTACTACACCCAATGAGAACTTGCGAAAGATAGCTTTCACGTCTCGATTGGTTTTTGCTGCCTTCGTCTCCTTGCTCGCCAGCGGTATCAGTGTGTCGAAATCGTTGCTGGTCAGGTTCACCCAGTTGTGCATCTTGTCCGGCTGCACTTCATCAAAGGCCAGACTACTCATGGCGTGATTGGCCAGAAAGCCCAGTTTCTCCTCCGCAGTCTCCATCTCGGGCCTGCGCACGTAATGCACGCGGGCTGGGCGTTTATCTTTGGTGCCGCTGACTTTCTTGACCATGAAGCTGATCGCCACACCGGTCTGGATGCCAAACACGTTATGTTTGGTGCCGCTCAGCTTTGGGTTGGCACGCACGTCGCCACCCAGGTCCACCACGTAGATGTCGGCAAACTCCTGCGCCACGGTTTTGCGAAAACCGTCAAAGGTGCGACTCTCAATAAAGCTGCGATTCGTCACAAAGGCCAGCACCCCGTTTTCGTTCAAGCGGTCGCTGGCCCAGCGGAAGAAGCGCGCGTACATGTCGTACAGCTTGGTCTTTTGCGCGGTGCTTTCGGCAATGTAGGTTTGCTTGATGCGCTTGTCAATCTGCGGGTATTCGCGGTTTTTGTTGTTGTCGTTCTCGTTGGCCTGATTGGCGTTGTAGGGCGGGTTACCGATGACGACGCTGATACGCTTGCCATTCTGGCGCTTGATGCGCGCCACATTTTCTTCGCTGACGCTGCCAAACAGTTCGGCATTCACACCCTTGGCAGACGTGTGCAGACCCACGTTGTCCAGCGTGTCAACAAAACACAAGCTGGGAAATTCCTCATACTTGCCGGTGATGGCGGCGTAAGTCGATTCAATGTTCAGGTTGGCCACGTAATAGGGCAGGATGGCGACCTCGTTGGCGTGCAGCTCGTGCCTGTATTTGTGCTCCAGCTTGGCCGGCTGACCACGAAAGTGTTCCAGCAGCTCGCAGATATAGGTTCCTGTGCCAGTGGCCGGGTCCAGAATGTCCACGTCCTTGTCGATCAGGTTTTTGCCGAAGTGCTTTTCGCACAGCCAGTCAGCCCCGTCGATCATGAAGCGCACGATCTCATTGGGCGTGTAGACCACGCCCAGCCGGTCGGCGGCCTTGGTGTTGTAAACCTTGTAGAAATTCTCGTAAATGATCTTCAGAAAGGTCTGCTTCTCGCCATGGCTGCTGATCTGCGCGGCGGCGGCGCGAATGGCGGCGTAATAGGTTTCCAGCCCCTTGAGGGTTTGCTTTTTGAGCGCCCCGGTGAAGAACGCGCCTTCCAGCGCATACAGCTCGCGCGCCACGTTGTTGTGTTGATGAAAGTCACTGTCATCAAACACCTTGGCAAAGATTTCTTCGGTCAGGATGTGCTGGATCAGCATCTCGCGCACATCCGCATCGGTCAGCGACGGGTTGATGGCCTCTTGCG
>JBGSRY010000236.1:0-6858 GCA_041737325.1 Rhodoferax sp.
CAGCGCCAGTGCCTGAAAAGGCCAATCTTTTGTCCAAGCCATGCTCACCCCTAATGTTCATATGTTATGCAGAGGATATCTGAAGCGCACCTCTTCGAGTTGCGGACTCTCGACTGCCAGTTGGTAAACCAAGTTGCAGCCTGCGAAGGTGGAGGGCCACTGTGCCCTCGGCACCTGCCATTTGCGCCCCCCGAGTTCCAGTTTAGCCATTGACGGTTTCATTCCACGCACCGTGAACCGGGCTCCCTGCCGGGACGAACGGCAATCGCTGCTATCAATGCCCGCTTTGGGTCGGTGGTGCCAAATTGGCGCCAATTGCGATTGACTCCTGTTGGTCGTGACACGACGGCCATTTTGAAGATGGGTCACCCCGGTAGCGGACCCATGCGATGAAACTTCATACCTACTCCGATGCAGGCCATCGAGAAATGAGTTGAATGGTCTTTACGACTGCGGTGGGTTCGTCAATTGCCCTCGCCGACCACTTCATTTGGTTCCGTTAAATGCTCCATCAAATCTTCCACTCGACATCCAAAAAACTGGCATAGACGGTCGATTGTGTCTGTTCCGGTGCCATAACCCTTTTGATTGAGGATCTTGGAAAGCGTTACTCGGCTTAGTCCAGTCGCAGCGGCAATATCAGTGATGGAGAAACGTTTGCCGTCCGCAAAACGTTTTTTTTCCATCACTTCGCCGAGCTTGAACCTGATCATAAAAACGTCTAAACGTAAAAAAATTCTTACGTCGGTATTGAAAGTTGTACAAATATGCGTAGAATGCGCTACAGACGTAAATAATATTTAACGTCCGTAACCTAAATTGTATAGGAGTACACAATGGCCGATCAAACTTACCTCACGACAGAAGAACTTGCGGGCCGTATCAAATACGACAGCCGCACCATCCGCGACCGGTTGAAGGATAGCGTTTTGCTGGAGGGACGCCATTATTTCCGTCCGTTTGGCGGTCGCAAGACACTCTACATCTGGGAAAACGTGCAAAAGGACATGCTGATGTACTCCAGTGAGAGTTCGGTTGGCATTCCACTGGCAAACGGAGGCACTATCCATGGGTAGCATCCGTTCACGACCGGAAACTGGCGCATTGTTCATGGACTTCAAGTTTCAGGGGCAACGCCTGCGGGAACAGACAACATTGGCCGACACGCCGTCAAATCGCAAGCGCCTTCAAAAGGCGCTCGACAAGATCGAAACCGACATCGCCCTCGGTACCTTCGACTACCAAAAAACCTTCGGAAAACCTCTGCCTCAGAAGGATGGTCCAAAAGCTCTTGGCAATGCAGACTTGTCAGCATCAACATTTGCCGCGCAAGTTGCGATGGTGCCAACACCAAACTTCCGAGAGTTTGCTAACCAGTGGTACTCGGAAACCGAGGTCACCTGGCGTCGCAGCTACAAGATCACGCAGCGCGGGGCCTTGGATAAGTACATCTTGCCGTACTTTGGTGACAGGCAGGCTAGCATGGTGACCAAGGCCGATGTGCTTGCTTTCCGCGCCGAACTGTCGAAGCTGAAAGGTCGCGGCAAAAACGCTACCCTCACCGCGCGGCGGATCAACGCGGTCATGAAGCCTTTGCGGCAGATTCTCAACGAAGTTGCGGATCGCTTTAACTTCAATTCGCCGTTCAGGAACATCAAGCCCCTGCGCATGAAGCGCAGCGAAGTGATGCCCTTCACGTTGCCTGAAGTGCAGTCGTTGATCACGACCGTACGCGTGGATTATCGGAACTACCTCAAGACGCGCTTCTTTACTGGCATGCGGACCGGTGAAGCCAATGGCCTGAAGTGGAAATACGTGGACTTTGAGCGTCGCCTGATCTACATCCGGGAATCGATTGTGCTGGGTGAAGAAGACGAACTCAAAACTGATGGCAGCATGCGCGACATCCAAATGAGCCAGTTGGTCTTTGACGCGTTAAAAGTGCAATTCGAAGCCACCGGTAAAGTCTCCGAATACGTGTTTTGCAATCAGGTCGGTAATCCGATTGACAACAAGAATTTCATCAACCGCGTTTGGTCACCTTTGTTGCGCCACTTGGGCTTGGAGCATCGCAAGGCCTACCAAATGCGCCACACTGCTGCGACCCTCTGGCTCGCATCAGGTGAAGCGCCGGAATGGATTGCCCGCCAGTTGGGGCATACCAGTACCGAAATGCTGTTTCGGGTCTACAGCCGCTATGTGCCCAATCTCACACGCAATGATGGCTCAGCGATGGACCGCTTGTTGAACAAAACGTTTGTTGCCATCGCCGTGACGGCAACACAGCCGCCCTACCCAGCCAAGCGATCCAACCATCAACCTGCTCAAACTGCACCAACTCAAGCTGCAGGTCACGCGAGCGACAACCAAGTCGTGCCGCTCAAGGACATCACCCATGAAACGGGTTTGAACGCACAACCGCCCCCTTAAGCTGGGCTGACATGGCGCAGTCATGGAGGGGGGGGGCGACCTCCTCCGACACCAGCGCTAGCTAGCCACCAACCTTTTCGCTGACGCTCCCCCTGATTCAGTAGCCCTGAACCCGGGGCCGGGCGGAGCTTTGCCCAAAAAACCGAAATCCGTTGCATCCGTGCGTCTTCCTCAACCCAGTCGAACAGGAACCCATATGAAAAAACTCTCCCCCCGCCTCCAGGCCCTTCTGCAACAGCATGGCCAGACGCTGCGCCAACCCGACGTGTGTCGCGATGAGCCGGCCAGCGCCAAGGCGCGCATTAAAACCAGTGCGCAAGAAGCCACACCCCTTGTTCGGGCCGAAGTCAACCCGATTCCCGTCAAGCCTGTCGATCCGCTGGTGATCGTGCGCGACACCGTCATGACTGTTCGCGACAGCAGCCTGCGCGACTTCCTTCAGGCCGTCGTGTCCGAGCCAGAAATCAGGCAGGTGCTCACCACCCCAGGCAAGGGACAAGACTATTGCCAGCGCTACGCCATCGAATACCTGCGCCGCGCAGCCGGCCTCGCGTCCTTCTGGTGCTTACAAGGCCGCCTGGAGCGCGAAGTCATTTACACGGCCACCCTGGTGCGCGGGCTCCAGGTCGTGCTGGCCTCCTGCGTCGTCGGCGGGGGCAGCGTCGAGGATGTGGTGTTCACCATCGTGCGCCCGGCCCTGCACCGGCTCGACGACTGCGCACCGCACCTGTCGGGCCAGCTGCGCCTGAGCCTGGGCTGGGGCAATGCCGACGAGATCGACGACAGTTACATCCCGGCCCAGCAACAATCCATTCGGCGCGCCCTGCAGCGAGCCGGCCTGCCCGAGGATACGGGCCTGCCGGTCAACAGGCCCCTGCCCAACTGATGGCCCGGTCCCCAGGCCAGCCACCACAAAAAAACAGTCCGAGTGTCATTGGCACCCCCTTGACAAAGAAGACTTGCATGAGAGTCTGGATGCAGACCCTGGTTCAGATTCATTACCAATTTGCCCATTGATGCCATGACACACCAACAAAACACGACGCAGATCCATCCGCCCTAGCGGTATCTGAACGACGACGGCCTGCGCCACTGGCAACACCGGGCAAGCCGGTAAGGACGTCGATCTCCACCCCTGCCAGTTCCATCCACCCGCTCAAAGCCGATACCAGCGGGTCAGGGGGAGGCTTTGCCCAAAAAACTGCAATCAAGCGCCTGCAAGCGCAAACCAAACCAGACATGAAGGAATCACCATGAGCAAGAAATCCAATCCCGTCACCCCGCGCAAGACAGCCGCCAAGGCCGGCCGAGCCCAATCTCAATCCCAAGCCACGCCAGACATTGCAGCCAACAGCGAGCGCGAAGTCGCGCAGACCGCTGTGTGCTTGCGTCTGGAGGGGAAATCCTCCGACTGGCAGCCCGGGCCGGGGCAGCAAGCCAAGGGACATCCGGCCGTCGTGCGCGACTTCAAGGGCTTTGTGCTCTTCGTTCTGCCGCCCGAGCTCAAGGACACCCTGGGCGAGGCGGTGTTCAAGCATTGCGTGGCCGATCTGGAAAACCACGAAGTGACCTGCATCCACCGGGAAAAAGACACGGTCAGCTACGTGCGCATGCGTTGCATCGCCCAGATGATCCCCAGGACGAGCGAGCCGGCAGCTGATGTCAAAGCAAGCCCTGCGGGCAAAGGTCGTGGCAAGCGCAGCGCTTAAGGCCGTTGGCTATCCGTCCACAACACATTCCCCCTTTATGAACTCACCTACGAAGCGGAGTACCCGACATGACTGACATACAAGACAACAAGAAAGACAGCAAGATCTCGGCCCGGCCCCAAGAGACCGACACCGGCCAGGTACAGCAGCGGGAAGCCCAACCCGAATCCGGCTTTGACGCGCTCCAGCGCCGTGCACTGCTGTTCGCCTTGGTCGTGCTGGCGGTCGGTCTGGGCTTGGCAGCGCTGGTGGTGTCCGATGCCTACTTGTCCTACCGCTATGGCGCACCCAAGGTTGTGGCCACCGTCCCGGCCGGGCGGGTGCTGGCGGTGCAACTGCACGGGGGCCTGTTCAGCCGCGCCCTGGTGGAGACCGACATTGGTTTCTATTCACTGGAAGAGGGCGTGAGCTTTCTGAAGGGGGAGATGCTGATGCTGCAGGAGCGGTGGAACAGGAGCCGCTTCCTGTGTGACTCGGGCCAGCACTGCACCCGGCTGTTGCGCCCACGGGAGTAGGGCGGCGAACTCACAAAGACAAAAAGTGCAACTTCAATTTGATAAGGACTTGAAACATGACAACATCAGGCAAACCATCACACACCGCTCCCGAACAAAGCCCTGAGCCCGCAGGTGGGGCGCGAGACAAGGCAGGGGAGTCGTCCGGCGGCTGGGGATCAATCATCTTCTTCATGGCGACACTCGTCATCTTGGGCGCGCTGGTGTTCTGGCCGCTGATCAAGCAATTCATTCCCGGATTGGCCGATCCGCCGACCATCGAACCGCTGGGGCCGGTGCTGCAGACACGCTTTGTTGGCGGGTTCGTCACCCGCACCGAGGTGCGCACGCAGGGCAAAGTTTTGCTGTTGCGCGATCCGGTTGAGATCGATGCCGGTGTTGTGGTGGAGCGGCGCATCACCCCCATGGACAACGAGTTGTGCGTGAGTGGTACCAAGCACTGCCATGAGATTGTGAGTCGCTGAAACGAGCGTCCACGATGGGCTGAAATATGCACACCCGTGGCCTCGGCTGCTTGCTTTTGCTTGGCGTATGCGACGCGCTTTACCTTGTCATCGAACACACGAACTGCCAGGCCTTCGTTAACATAGCCGACGGTCGTTGCCTGTGGCCTGCTATCTGGACGCAGCGTCGCAACCGTCATGATCCGGTGCTGGTCTAGCTGCGCCAAGATTTATCGTCTGATTCCGTCATCCATAAGTCGTCTCCCCAATCGTCATCAGGCTTGGCTTCAGCCAAGCGAATAGCACATTTGAGACGACGAAAAAAAGTCAACTGTGCATAGGCAGCGCAATGTTCATCTGTACATTGCGCTGCACTCCAGTCAAAGAGTCCATGTTTCGTGAGTGTCCGCAGCCCATCAGGCAACCGTCATTTGAGGTCGAGTCAGCGTCAAGCCTGCCAGACACCAAAACCACCCTCGCGCAGGTCAATACCTAGCTCAACCTCCAAACTACGAGCCTCGTCATAAGTCAGCGGGTTGTACAACTCATAGAGCTCTGGCAACAGGCGCAGACCATAGTCCTGCACGTACCGATTAGCTTGAATGCCCGCCTTGTGTTTATCAAAGCGCACGTCTGGGTCTAGTCCGGTCATGCCGACGTAAACGCACGGTTTGCCTGCCTGGTAATTGGGGTTGCACCGCATGAACTTGGCATTGAGCAAGACGTCATCGGACAACTCAACGACATAGACGTGATAGTGCTTGCGCCGCGCCATGGTTGATTTGGCCGTTGGTTCAGGTAAGCCGCGAGTGTTGGGCTGGGCACTCTGCCCCCACAAGCAACCGCTCTGCCGGGTACTGCCGCATAAATTCCATGCTCTGCTGCGGTGTGGCCTTGAGCCAATGGTCATAACAGTCTGGCGACAAGATCGCCACCATCCGTTTTTCGTCCACGGGTTTGTGAAACTGGCTCATCAGGTCATGGCCATCGGCATTGAGGGTCAGCATTGTGAAACTGTGAACAACGCCTTTGGGTGACTTCCACGACGACCAAAGTCCGGCAATACCCATTGGTTCACCGTTGGCGGAAGAGATTCGAGTCGGAATGGCCTTTCCGCTGCGCCAGTCGGGCTCAAAAATGGCATCCACCGGGATGATGCAGTGCTGGGCATTTTTCCATGCATCCCTAAAACTTGGCTTGGTTACCACCGTCTCACTGCGGGCGTTGTAGGTTTGACGGCCGATGTTGGTATCAGTCGCCCAATGAGGAATCAGGCCAAACAGCCCAGGTAAGGCTTCGCGATCAGGGACTGCCCCATCACCCACATCAGCTTCCCTGGGTCTGCGAATGAACGTAGCCGGGTAGCAAGGCCAAACATCGTGCTTGCCCATGTCAATGGGTGGCTCGATACCGAAGTGTTTTGCGTAGCGTTCACGCTCCTTGATGGCTTGGTAATGACTGCACATTGACTAATCGTAGCCGCATCTTTGTCCCCACAAACCGTGCCCAATGCTGTGGACAACTGCCGGAACAAGTCCTCAAAGCTGCGCCAGCCATGGGCATGCGAGGTGTGCTTAAAAATTAGGCGGATGCGACGCTGGTTATTGATGTCTTCCTATAGAGGGACTTGCAGAATTCGACAAACCAGTCGAATTAACTGCTGCTTGAGGCAAAAAAAAGATGCGGGCATCGCCTAAAAGGCTGGAAGATCAGGGTATCGAAGTCTGACCTTGATGCCCGCCCATGAATACTACCCTGAGT
>JBGSRY010000356.1:0-2609 GCA_041737325.1 Rhodoferax sp.
GCACCGGGTCTTGCGCCACGGCCGCAAAAAACGCGGCGCGGGCGCTGAAGCCGTAGTCGGTGCGCCCCAGTACGCTGGCCATGTCAAAGCGAAAGCCGTCCACATGCATGTCTTGCACCCAATAGCGCAAGCTGTCCATGACCAGTTGCAGCACCTTGGGGTGTTGGACGTTGACGGTGTTGCCGCAGCCGCTGTGGTTTTCATAGCGTGCCGGGTCGCCTTTGACCAGCGTGTAGTAGCTGGCGTTGTCGAGTCCGCGAAAGCTCAGCGTCGGGCCGGTGTGGTCGAGCTCGGCGGTGTGGTTGTAGACCACGTCCAGAATCACCTCAAGGCCGGCGCGGTGCAAGGCCTGCACCATGGTGCGAAATTCATCGCGCGGTGACGGCCCTGGCTGCGCACTGGCCAGCCGTGGGTCGGGACAAAAAAAGCCCAGCGTGTTGTAGCCCCAGTAGTTGTGCAAGCCCAGGTTGACCAGCCGCTCCTCGCTCAGGGCGTAGTGCACCGGCAGCAGGTTCAAGGCGGTGATGCCGAGTTGTTTGAAATGTGCAATCGCCACCGGGTGCGCCAGCGCGGCAAAGTGGCCACGCACCTCTGGCGGCAATTGCGGGTGTTGCTGGCTGAAGCCTTTGACATGGCATTCGTACAACACACTCTGCGCCAGCGGGGTGTGCGGGGGCTGGTCGTTGCCCCAGTCAAAGTGGTCGTCGGTGACGCGGGCTTTCAGGGCCAGCTGGGCGTTGTCGCGCGCCGACGCATGCGCCGGGTGCAGCGGGTCGGGCGTGAAGTGCTCGGTGCTCCAGATGAAGCTGCCCACAATCTCGCGGGCGTAGGGGTCCAGCAGCAGTTTGCTGGCATCAAAGCGCTGCCCCTGGTCGGGCCGCCAGGGGCCGTGCACGCGCAGGCCATAGACCAGGCCGGGTTGGGCCTGGCCGTTCACGTTGGGCAGGTAACCGTGCCAGACATCGGTGCTGCGGCAAGGCAGTTTCAGGCGTGCGGTTTCAACGTTGCCAGCGGCATCAAACAAGCACAGTTCGATGGCCTGGGCATGGCTGGAAAATACGGCAAAGTTGATGCCTTGGCCATCAAAGTGAGCCCCCATCGGCCACGGGTGACCGTCTTGCAGAACGGCTGTGCTCAAGCGTTCCATGTGTAGAACACGGTGGCCAGAGGCGGCAGGGAAATCAGCACCGAGCAGGGTTGGCCGTGCCAGGGCATGGGCTCTGCAGTGGCCATGCCAAACGGCGTGCCCACATTGCTGCCGCCGTAGTAGGTGGAGTCGGTGTTGAGCACCTCGCGGTAGTGCCCCGGCTGCGGCACACCGAGCCGGTAGCCGTGCTGCACTTGCGGGGTGAAGTTGCACACCACCAGGGTGAAGCTGCTGGCATCGCGCCCGTGGCGCACAAAACTCAGCACCGAGTGCGCGGCATCGCTGTGGTCGATCCAGGCAAAGCCGGCGGGCACAAAGTCTTGTTGGTACAGCGCCGGGGTGGCGCGGTACAGCGTGTTCAGGTCGCGCACCAGGCGTTGCACCCCGGCGTGGGCCGGGTCGTTGAGCAGATGCCAGTCCAGGCTCTGGTCGTGGTTCCATTCGCGCTCCTGCGCAAATTCGCAGCCCATGAACAGCAGCTTCTTACCCGGATGGCCCCACATGTAACCCAGGTAGGCGCGCACATTGGCCAACTGCTGCCATCGGTCACCGGGCATTTTGGTCAAAAGCGAGCCCTTGCCGTGCACCACTTCGTCGTGCGAGATCGGCAGCACAAAGTTTTCGTTGAACGCATACACCAGGCTAAAGGTCATCTCACCCTGGTGGTGTTGGCGGTAGATGGGGTCGCGTGCCATGTAGCTCAGCGTGTCGTGCATCCAGCCCAGGTTCCACTTGTAATGAAAACCCAGGCCGCCAGCGTAGGTCGGGCGCGACACCGCCGGGTAGGCTGTGGACTCTTCGGCCAGTGTGATGGCTTGTGGACACTGCACGCCCACCACCTCGTTCATGCGTTTCAAAAAGTCGATGGTTTCCAGGTTTTCACGGCCACCAAAAACATTCGGAATCCACTCGTTATGCTTTCGGCTGTAGTCGCGGTACAGCATGGAGGCCACCGCATCCACGCGCAGGCCATCCACGCCAAAGCGCTCCAGCCAATACAGCGCGTTGCCCACCAGAAAGTTGCGCACCTCGGTGCGGCCCAGGTTGTAGATCAGGGTGTTCCAGTCCTGGTGAAAGCCCTCGCGCGGGTCGGCGTATTCGTATAGGTGCGTGCCGTCAAAGTTGGCCAGGCCATGCGCGTCGGTGGGGAAGTGCGCGGGCACCCAGTCCAGAATCAGCCCCAGCCCGGCCGCGTGGCAGCGCTGCACCAGGCGGCCAAAGCCGGCCGCCTCACCAAAGCGCGCCGTGGGCGCGTACAGGCCAATGGGTTGGTAACCCCAGGAGCCGTCAAACGGGTGTTCGCTGATGGGCAGCAGTTCCAGGTGGGTGAAGCCCATGTCCTGGGCGTAGGGAATCAGTGTGTCGGCCAGTTCGTCCCAGTTGAGCCAGCGGTTGCCGTCCTCGGTGACGCGCCGCCAGGAGCCCAGATGGACCTCGTAGATGCTCACCGGGGCATCCAGCG
>JBGSRY010000259.1:0-2416 GCA_041737325.1 Rhodoferax sp.
CCGCATTGCCCAGGAGCAGGCGGAGTTTGATGCGGGTGGGGTCAAGATCCATGCGGTTCGATCGGTGCATCTGAAATTGCTGCGTGAGATATTCACGCTGCTGGGCCCGTACAACCTGAAGCGTGAAATGGCGGAACTGACGGCTGTATTGCAGCAAAAAGGTCTCAAACTAGGGGTTAAACGCGCTTATGGCGACACATTTGCACGTTTGACCGCCACGCTGCACTTGGTGCAAGCCAAGGGGCTTGAAATTCACACCATGCTGGTGGCCACCTTCTTGCAGCTCAATACCGATTACGGCTTTTCGCTGCAGGTGCCCGAGGAGCCGCAGATCAAGGCGTACCTTCAAAGTCTGGACTTGATTGAGCGCAGCCATGTGCAATACCTGGGCGTGGGCAACGCGTTCCGACTGGCGCAACCAGCCTTTGCACAGCGCCTGGTTCGAGCCCTGTCCAACCGTTTGCGCATTGTCAATGAGACCGCGCTGGCAGATATTGAAGCCTGGAGCAAGGCCGCAGATTCCCAGCTTGATGCCCAATTGCGTGAACGACGCAAAAATTTTGTGCGTCGCCTGGAAGCGATTGACCGCATTGCCCATGCCTCCAGCGGTCTGGATGAGCGCATTGCTGAAATCAACCACCGCAAAGAAGACCTGGATCAGATAGAACTGAAACTGAAAGAATTGACCCATTACCTGATTCAAATGACCGTACCAGAGCGCTTTGGTGTGGCCGCTGATGGTCTTGCAAACTGATCTTGCGTCAGGCGCAGCGGCAGCGTTTCTGGCCCCCGCCGTGGTGCGCTGGCAGTTGCACCACGGGCGGCACGACTTGCCGTGGCAAAACACCCGCGATCCTTACCGGGTTTGGCTCTCCGAGATCATGCTGCAGCAAACCCAGGTGGCTACTGTGCTGGACTACTTTGCCCGGTTTGTAGAGCGATTCCCGCAGGTGCACGCGCTGGCGCAAGCCTCGCTAGACGAGGTGCTGCATCTGTGGAGTGGCTTGGGCTACTACAGTCGCGCCCGCAACCTGCACCGTTGTGCACAAGAAGTTTCCAGCCGCTTTGCCGGGGCGTTTCCAGACACGGCAGCGCAATTGCAATCCCTGCCAGGCATTGGCCCATCCACGGCGGCGGCGATTGCTTCACTGTGTTTTGGCGAGCGGGTGGCCATTTTGGACGGCAACGTCAAACGCGTGTTGAGCCGGTATTTGGGGTTTGATGCCGACTTGGCACAAGCGATCCATACGCGCCAGTTGTGGGGTGCAGCAACGGCCTTGCTGCCGACTGCAGATCTGTTTCATGGCATGCCCAGGTACACGCAAGGCATGATGGATTTGGGGGCAACGCTGTGCAAGCTCAAAAAACCGTTGTGTGCGCAGTGCCCGTTGCAGTCCCATTGTGCAGGCTATGCGCTGGGGCAGCCGGAGCACTTCCCGGTCAAGACCCGTCGACTCAAACGCACAGCGCAATCCGTGTGGCTGCTGTGGGCCCACACCGAAGGCGATGCGCTGTGGCTCAGCCAGCGCCCCACGCCGGGTGTTTGGGCGGGCTTGTATTGCTTTGCCATGTTTGACAGCCTGGATGCGTTGCAGGCGGCCTTGCCCAAGGATGCGATCCAGAACTTGACCGAGCTGAAAGCCTTCAAACATGTTTTGACCCACAAGGATATGTACCTGCATCCGGTCAAGGTGGTGTTGCCAAGGCAACAGTGTCTGGATGCACAGGGTGCATGGTTCAGCCAAGACCAATGGGCTGTCATGGGCATGCCTGCGCCCATCATCAAGTTGCTGCGAACCCGTTAGGTTGCGCGGGTGTCAGCGTGCATCGAGTTCACGATGGCGCTTGAGCGTGCTCCACTTGGCACTGAACAATTGAGCCAGTTGCTCTACCAGATAAACCGAGCGGTGTTGTCCGCCGGTGCAGCCGATGGCCACGGTGACATAACTTCGATGATTCAGGGCCAGCGCCCCGAGCCAGCTGTCAAGAAAATCATGAATCTGCCCAAGCATGCGCGCCACCTCAGGTTCGTGCTGCAAAAAGGCCATCACGGCCGGGTCGCGTCCAGTCAGGGGTTTCAACAGCGGGTCGTAATGCGGGTTGGGCAGCATGCGCACATCAAATACGTAGTCGGCATCGTTGGGAATACCACGTTTGAAGGCAAATGACTCAAATACCAGCGTCAGTTGCTGTCCCGGTGTGGCAATCAGGGACTTGATGTAGCTTTGCAATTGGGTTGGGCGGATCATGCTGGTGTCAATCACATGCGCCTGGGGACGCAATTCACCCAGCAGTTCACGCTCCAACTCAATCGCCTGGGCCAGGTCATGGCGTTGATCGGTCAACAGGTTGCCATGAACCACTTGCGACAACGGGTGTCTGCGCCGAGTTTCTGAAAAGCGGCGAATCAGCGTGT
>JBGSRY010000280.1:0-2267 GCA_041737325.1 Rhodoferax sp.
TCGATGCGTTCGGAGGGGTGGCCCAAAGTGCGCTGCAGAGGCCAGTTTTCTTCTTGCCAAATTTCCGGGTAGGCGCGAACGGTTTGCAAGTCAGCCAGCAACCATTGGCAGCTGGTTCCTTTCAGCCAGGGCTTGAGTTGCAGCTTGCTGTGAAATTGAAATGCGGCAATTTGGCTGCGTTTGAGTCCCAGGGTGGCCACGCAACCCGGTTCGCTGGGTAAATTTGCGGTGACCTGTTGCACCAAGGGTGCATAACTGCGTGCAAAGTCCAGCAGCGGCAGCCACAGTGTCATCAGCAGCGACCAACTCAGGGCCGCTCCACCGGCAGGTAAAACCAGACTTTTCCAGATCGCTGTACGATGCCGACCTACACGCCACTTTACCAGCCAAGCCCAGGCCATACTTACACCTAATGCTATTAAAAATGAAGTAATCGAAAAACTGTGCACAAACCCTGGAGCCAGTCGCGCCACGTTGGCAGCGGGTTGGGCCGGCAGGCCGGTTTGCATGGAAATCCAGACCACCCAAATCACCAAGGCGCATCCGGAAAAGAAAATCAGGGTAAACCAGTCGATCAGTGCCGCCATGCTGCGTCCCAAGGTGGGTAGCGCGAAAGCGGCCAAGGCGGCCATGGCGGGTAATGCCAAGAGCAACGAGCGATCAGCGGCACTGGTGGTGAGGGTAGCGACACTGGCCACGGTCACCAACCAGATGGGCCACCACAGGTGCAAGCTCGTGAAGCGGGCACTGACCAGCTGTCGCCGCCAACGCCACAGTGTCCAAAGTGCCAATGGCCATGCAGGCCAGGTAAACCACAAAAAAAGGCGTCCCAGGCTTTGCCATTCAGCCCAATTGGCCTGCGGCAAATCGACCCGCCAGCGCCACAATTGAAGGTAGGTTGAAAGCAGCGCGGTGACCAAGGTCAAGGCCAGCAGGCCCATCGCGCGCCATTTAATGTGTGACGCAGCGCCTGCATCCAAGGTCGGCCCAAGCAGGTAGAGTGCCGCTGCGCCCAGTCCGAATGCCACCGCCATGGAGGGGGCACCTGAGAGTGCCAGCCCCAACAGCCCGATGAGTGCTCCTGCCCCAGGTGTCCACGGCCGATAGGGCAGCGCGGCGTTGCCGTAAAACAGCAAGGCTGTGAAGCAGAGCTGTGCCAGCGCAGGGGTGGTTTCATGTCCCAACTGGGCCAACCCCAGGCTGGCGATGAAAGCCAATAGGCTACCGTCTGCAATGGCCCGGGCGTAGTCGGTGGCGTGGGCTTCGCCGCCAAATGCAAAAGCCAAGGGTTGCGCCATCGGGCTGCGTGCCAGGTAATACGTGCCATACCACGTGGCCACCATGGCCAGCACCAGCAGTGCCATGAATGGCAGACGGGCAGCCAGGTCGGCGGGCAGCCACGTGGGTGCAAGCTGAATGCTCCACGCCCCTAACCAATAAGGCAGCAAGGCATCTACTTCAGGCGGCAAACCTGTCAGGGTAGGGGCCCACCACGGTGCACTGCCGCGCGCCAGCTCGGCCATGTACCCAAAGGCCGCGATGTCGTCCGATTTCCAGGGCACGCGCCCCAAAAAACCGGGCAGCACATAAGCCAGGCAAAACAGCAACAACGCCAGGCGTGGCAGGCGTTTGACGGCATGCTGCGGCACAATGGCTGGAGTGGGTTGATTCACGAGTCAGATCACAACATGTTTCAGAACAAAGAAAAAGGCAGCACGGTATGAACCGGCTGCCTTTGGCAACGCGCTAAAAGTGGCTTACTTGGCAGCAGTTTTACCGAAGCGATTGCGGAAGCGTTCCACGCGGCCACCCATGTTGTCCACAGATTTTTGTGTACCGGTGTAGAAGGGGTGCGATTCGCTGGAGGTATCGAGTTTGAACAGCGGCAATTCGCGGCCGTCTTCCATGGTGATCATTTCCTTGGCGTTGGCGCAAGAACGGGTCACGAATTTGAAACCATTGGACGAGTCCAGGAAACAAATTTCGCGGTAATTGGGGTGAATGCCTTCTTTCATGATTGCTCCATCAGTTGCGTTAGCCGCGTCAGCCCTTGCACAACCCATTGTGCAATTCAAAGCCGCTCGTACTTTTCGCTAAAAACCGTTGATTATAGTGTTTTAAAGTGGATAGCCTGATCGGGCGATCAGCCGCCGCGACGCATCAGGTCAAAGAACTCGCTGTTGGTCTTGGTGGCTTTCATTTGCTTCAAGACCATTTCCATCGACTCGATCTCGTCCATGTTGTACAGGAACTGCCGCAGAATGCGG
>JBGSRY010000300.1:0-3224 GCA_041737325.1 Rhodoferax sp.
CACCGGTGGTGATTGCCCCGCGCCCCGCACCCAGCTTTGTCTCGCAGGCGGTCACCGCACGCGACTACCGGCGTGATGCAGCCAGCCATTTGTATGGCAAAAACCAAAGCCGCATCTACCACGGCAAGATGCCCCCGCTGCTGTACGCCGTGGGCGTGTTGCAAGTGGAGGTGGACAGCCGTGGCCACGTCACCGGCACCAGCTGGATGCGCGCACCCCGCCACGCCCCGGAAGTGATGGCCGAAATCGAACGCACCGTGCGCCAGGCCGAACCCTACCCCGCCCCGGTACGCCTGGGCCGCGTCACCTACACCGACACCTGGCTCTGGCACAAAAGCGGCCTGTTCCAACTGGACACCTTGACTGAAGGACAAATGTAATAACTTGCGGGACAGACCAAGATTTGCGCAGCAAATTTGCTCTGTCGCCAACTGATTGAGCTTGCGGGACACCCCACACACCTCAAGACCCTCGGTACGTTGAATAGCTCCACGGGCTCACCAGCAGCGGCACGTGGTAGTGCTGGGTGGGGTCTGCCACACCAAAATCGAGCGTCACCTGATCCAGAAAATTAGGCTCGGGCAACACCACGCCACGCGCCCTGAAATACGCCGCCACCTCAAACACCAGGCGGTAAGTACCGCGTGCAAACGCCATCTTGTCCAGCAGCAAACCATCAGGGTTGCGGCCCTCGGCATTGAGCACAATGTGCTTGAGACAGCGGCTGTGCGCGCCCTCGGTGACATACAGCGCCACCGCCATACCCGCCGCAGGTGTGCCGTGCATGGTGTCCAACACGTGTGTACTCAGTCCCATGGCCATGCCCTTTTTGAAGCCTCATTCAACGCCAACAAAGTGTAGGCATTTTCCAGGCCGCAAGACTATCATGCCGCTGTATCCACTGCCACCCTTGCCTGCACCATGAGTTTGTACAACAGCACCCTGTCTTACCCGCGTGACCTCAAAGGCTACGGCCCGACACCGCCGCACCCCCAGTGGCCCAACCAGGCCCGTGTTGCGGTGCAGTTTGTGCTGAACTATGAAGAAGGGGGTGAGGGCTGCGTGCTGCATGGCGATGCGGGCAGCGAACAGTTTTTGTCTGAAATGGCCAACCCCGCCAGCTACCCCGATCGCCACCTCAGCATGGAAAGCATTTACGAATACGGCAGCCGTGCCGGGGTCTGGCGCATCCTGCGCGAGTTTGAGCAACGCCAGTTGCCGCTGACCCTGTTTGGCATTGGCATGGCCCTGCAGCGCACCCCTGAACTGGTGCAAGCGTGCCAAAGCCTGGGGCACGAAATAGCCTGCCACGGCTGGCGCTGTATTCACTACCAAAACGTGACCGAGCCTGAGGAGCGTGCCCACATGGCGCACGCCATGGAAGTCTTGACGCAGCTGATGGGCACACGCCCCCTGGGCTGGTACACCGGCCGCGACAGCCCCCACACGCGCCGCCTGGTGGCCGACTTTGGCGGCTTTGCCTACGACAGCGACTACTACGGCGACGACCTGCCGTTCTGGATGCAGGTGCGCAAAACCGATGGCAGCGTGGTGCCGCAACTGATCGTGCCCTACACGCTAGACTGCAACGACATGCGTTTTGCCTTGCCGCAGGGCTACGCCTACGCAGACCCGTTTTACCAATACCTGAAAGACACCTTTGACACCCTGTATGCCGAAGGCGACCCGGCCGGCCTGAACGCCCCCAAGATGATGAGTGTGGGCATGCACTGCCGCCTGCTGGGGCGGCCCGGGCGCATCACCGCGCTGCAACGGTTTTTGGACTACGTCGGGGCACACGCTGACGTGTGGGTGTGTCGGCGTCTGGACATTGCGCAGCACTGGCGGGCGCAGCATCCTTTTCAAAACTTATAAGCCTTTTAGGCCTCCAGCCCTTATGAAATAAGCGCAAGCAGCTATTGATACAGGAGTCATCTTGGTTCTTGTCATGCGCCCCACCACCCTTTTCGAGCAGCAAAAAATGCCTTTGACCCTGCAACAACTCAACACGGCCACGCCACAAGACGCGTTGGCCATGCTCGACGGCGTATACGAACACTCGCCCTGGATGGCCGAGGCGGCCTTGCAACAGCGCCCGTTCCAGTCGCTGGCGCAGCTCAAATACGTTTTGACCCAGGTGCTGCACAACGCCGGGCGCGAGGCGCACATCGCGTTGATCAAAGCCCACCCGGAGCTGGCGGGCAAAGCCATGGTCAGCCAAAACCTGACGGCCGCGTCCAGCAACGAGCAAAACACTGCAGGCCTCGCCCACTGCAGCGCCGAAGACTTTGAAAAACTGCAGCAGCTCAACGCCGCCTACAACGCCAAATTTGGCTGGCCCTTCATTTTGGCGGTGCGTGGGCCACGTGGCACGGGCTTGAGCCGGGCCGAGATCATCGCCACCTTTGAGCGCCGCCTGGCTGGCCACCCCGACTTTGAGCTGGCCGAGTGCGTGCGCAACATCCACCGCATTGCCGAGCTGCGCCTGAACGACACCTTTGGCTTCACCCCGGCGCTGGGCCACGAGGTGTGGGACTGGCACGAGGCCTTGAGCCAACACTCCGAAAGCGCTGATCAACTCACCGTCACTTACCTCAGCGACGCGCACCGCGCCTGCGCCCAAAGCATCCGTCAAACCATGCGCGATTGCGGCTGCGACAGCGTCACCATCGATGCCGTGGGCAACATCGTGGGAAGATACGAAACTGATAGCTACTCACCCAATAACAACAAGGGCTACAACCCTAAAACACCCTTAACTTTGCTCACCGGCAGCCATTACGACACGGTGCGCAACGCGGGCAAATACGATGGCCGCCTGGGCATTTTTGTGCCGCTGGCTTGCGTGCGTGAGCTGCACCGCGCCGGGCAGCGCCTGCCGTTTGCCATCGAAGTGGTGGCCTTTGCCGAAGAAGAAGGCCAGCGCTTCAACGCCACGTTTTTGGGCTCCAGCGCGCTCACTGGCGACTTCAAACCCGAGTGGCTGGCACAGCGCGATGCGGACGGCATCAGCCTTTTAGCCGCCATGCAATTCGCCAACCCCAGCACCGATGCCAGCCGCGCCCTGCTGGCACAGATCAGCGCCTTGCAACGCGACCCGGCGCGCTACATCGGCTTTGTGGAAGTGCACATTGAACAAGGCCCGGTGCTCAATGCCTTGCATTTGCCGCTGGGCGTGGTGAGCGCCATCAACGCCAGCGTGCGCTACGCGGGCAGCGTCACCG
>JBGSRY010000359.1:0-4152 GCA_041737325.1 Rhodoferax sp.
TTGAAAAACAAGATCGCCGACACCTTGCGCCAGAAGCAGCGCATGGTAGATGCCAGCAGCTTGCTGCACGAGGACGAAGAGGGCGAAGATTTTTCGGAGCTGTTTGACAAAAAAGGGCATTGGCAAGACGACGAAAAACCGGCCAACTGGGGCAACCCGCAGGCATCGTTGCAGCAGAGCCAGTTTTGGAAAGTATTCGAGGTTTGCCTGGAAGCCCTGCCCGGCAACCAGGCCCGCGTTTTCATGATGAAGGAGTTTGTGGAATTGGAATCAGGTGAAATTTGCGACACCGTCGGCATTACCACCAGCAACCTCAATGTGATGTTGCACCGCTCGCGCCTGCGGCTGCGTGAATGCCTGGAAAACACCTGGTTTTTGAAAGGGGAACGCGCATGATGAACTGCCAGCAAGCCACGCGGCTGATCTCAGAGTCCCAGGACCGCCCTCTTTCATGGCCTGAAAAGATGCACCTGAAAGTGCACTTGATGATGTGCTCAGGGTGCAAAAATTTCAGCCTGCAAGTGCCGTTTTTGAGCCAGGCCATGAAAGCCTATGCCAAAGGTTTGCACCAGGGGCACGAGGACGAAGGCAAGCAGTAGCCCATGAATGCATAAGGCCTGTTGCGGTAGAAGTAAGAATCGAAACACGCCTGCGACCAATATCCATGCGCACACCTATCCTCGCCACCCGCTATGCACGCAGCGCCGTGCTGTGGCTGGCCTGTGCGGGTATCGCCAGCAACGTTTCGGCTATGTCCTTGCGCGAATTGCGCACACTGGCCCAAACGGAACAGCAGGGTGACAACTACGTCAATTACTACCTGGTCGGGGTGATGGAAGGCTCGCTGGAGGCCCACGCCCAAGACGTACGCAACGGTGCAAAACCAGTCATCTGCCTCAATGGCCGCCGCCTGGAACCGCGCATGGCCAAGGGCCTGTATGACACCGAACTGCAACGCAACGCCGGTGTTTATGAGGCCGACATGCCAGTGTCACTGGTGCTGAGCAACGCACTGGCAACGGTGTACCCCTGTTAAGGCGCAGCACCCAGCGCACTTAAAGCGGCTGACCTGACTGCTGCGCACCCCACTGCAGCGCATGAAAATCAAACCCCGCCTCGATCGTGGGTTTGACCACCTGAAAGTACGGTGACACATCAAAGTCACGCGGCGCAAACAGGCTGTGGTGGCGCACGATCAATATCTCTTTGACACACGCCGGACAATCGGGTCGGTCGTCGTTTTGAACCGCAGTGATCGGCAGAATGGGATAGCGAATCGACTGAAACGCCTGCGCAATCAA
Source organism: Rhodoferax sp. (assembly GCA_041737325.1). Taxonomy (GTDB): domain Bacteria; phylum Pseudomonadota; class Gammaproteobacteria; order Burkholderiales; family Burkholderiaceae_C; genus Rhodoferax. The sequence goes on from JBGSRY010000359.1 coordinate 1,302, forward strand.
CGTGGAGCAAATGGCGCGCGTTGGGTCGCCACTGCCCAGCGCCAGCAGCTTGCGCCGAAAGCGTTGCGGCACAGGCGGATTGGGTAGCAGGTAGCGCGCCAGGTCCAGTACATTGCGCAGGTCATATTGACTGCCGATACGAGCCATGGCGAAAGTTGCCACTTGCCCACATTCGACTGCACTCAAGCCCACCGGGCGACAGATGCGTGTGTGCAACCCGGCAAATTCGCTGATGCCCACGCTGCGCACGCCCTGCACTGTGTCGGCCTCCACAAAACAATGGTCTGACGCGGCGGGAACTTTGCCGGCCGTGACCAACGCATCACCCACATACAAGGCTGCGTGCGACCAGGTGGACTGCGTCAGGTACTTGATGGCGCTGCTGACGCGGCTGTGCCCTTCCACCAACAGCACATCACCCGGGCGCAGCGTGGCCAGCAGGCGCGCAGGCGGGGTAGCGGGAACCGCAGAGTGAACATGGACTTCCTTTGCCAGGAAGTGGGCCAGCTGCCTGCCGAGCCAGGTCAACGGCGTGTTCATGGCGCAAACCTTGGCATGGCCGCGATGCCTGCGCTTAGGCGCAGCGTTTGGCAATCCAGTGGTCGACGGACACCTTGCCCGGCCCGTGCACCAGCAAAAACAGCAGCACGGCGGCCCATGTGCCGTGTGTGGGGTAGGCATCGGGGTAAACAAAGAGCTGAATCGTCAGCGTCATGCCCAGCAGCGCCAGTGCCGAAAAACGCGTGGCCAAACCCAGCAGCAGCAACACCGGGAAGGTGTGCTCGGCGGTTGCCGCCAGGGTGGCTGCCAGCTCGGGCGGGATCAATGGCAGGTGGTATTCGTCGCGGAACAGCTCCACCACCGAATCGGACAGGCGCGGCCAGCCCAGTACCCACTCGCCGTTGACCAGGTCAATGGCAAAGCCCTGCACCTTGGTTTGGCCAGACTTCCAGAACACCGCAGCAATGGAAAAGCGTGCCAGCAGCGCCAGCGGCGAATGCGGGACACGGGCGAACCAATCGATAAGCCGGTGGATCAGAGCCGGGAACGCACCCTCTTGGGCGGGGGCGGGGGCAACGGCAGACAGGCGATCAGTGTGCGAGGTCATGGTGGGTGTCTCCGGTGGGGTCTATCAAAAGCTGCCAACGCAACAGTGTGGCCAAGGCAGCGGTCAGGTCAAACGTGGGGTCGTGCGCAGCGGCATCGGCGGCGGCCTGCAGCAGCGTGGCATCGTTTTGCAAGGCGGTAAAAAACCACGCCACACCCTCGCCGATGGACTGCACCTGCACCGACAAGCCGCGTCTGAACACACAGGCGTTTTGCGCCACGTCCGCTCTCCATTCTGTTGGTTCGCCGTCTGTTTGGTGCGCGACCCAGATGTCCACAATGGCATAGGGCGCACGCACGATGTGCACGCTGGGGTGCAAGGCCACATGCAAGGCTTCAAGTTGTTGCGGGTCGGCCAGCAGGGCTTGCAAATGCCTAGCTGGCAAAGCCACAGCATCGGCCGCGTGGTAAGCGTCAACGTAGGCCATTTCCAGCCGCGCCACGTCAGCCAAATAGGACACCGATGCCGCTGGTGGAAAACTGGCAATGAAGTCAGCAAAGCCCTGGCCATAAAACGCCATCACGCGCGATTGCGGCGGGTGCGCCTGGGCAAACAAGCGCGCCATGGCGCGAAAAAAGTCCTCGCCCACCAGTTGCTGCACCACCGGGTAGGTGTCGGCCAGCGCGTCGATCAACGACACGGTGACGTTGTTGCGATAGACCGCGTAGCGCAGCGCCGGGTCAGACTGGTTCCAGGTGGTCAGTCCTGTTGGGCAAGGCAGCTCGGGCTGCAGCAGCGGCAGGGCAAAAGCGGTTTGGGTGTTCATGCTGCCACCATGGCATGCACCGGGTGCAGTTCCAATGAATGTGGACTGGATCCCTCTCCCTCTGGGAGAGGGTTAGGGTGAGGGCTTGACGCGCAAGCGGCTTGCAGGTGTTGCTGCGCCATGCACGCCTCAGCCAGCAGCACCGGCCAGGCGGGAATGTCGTTGTCACGCTCCAGCAGCGTCGGCTGTGCGCCGGTCAAGGTTAGCGTGAAGGCGTACAAGTCCCACACTGCTTGCGCCACCGGCGCGCCGTGGCTGTCAATCAGCAAGGCATCACCCTTGCCGTCCACCTGCTCGGCAAAACCGGCCAAGTGAATCTCGCCCACCGCGTGCAGCGGCAAGGCGCGGATGGCGGCGTGGGCATCGCGGTGGTGGTTGATGCAGCTCACATGCACGTTGTTCACGTCCAGCAGCAAGCCGCAACCGGTGCGGCGCAGCACCTCGGTGATGAAGTCGCCCTCAATCCAGGTGGAAGCCGCAAACTCGACGTAGGTGGCTGGGTTCTCCAGCAACATGCGCCGCTGCAGGTGCATTTGCACTTGGTCAATGTGGTCACACACTCGCTGCAAGGTGGCGGTGTTGTAGGGCAAAGGCAGCAAGTCATTCAGAAACGTGGGGCCATGGGTGGACCACGCCAGGTGCTCTGAAAATGATTGCGGCTGGTAGCGGTGCAGCAAACGCTGCAGGGCATTTAAATGTTCAACATCCAGCGGTGCATCAGCTCCGATGGACAGGCCGACACCGTGGATGGACAACGCATAGCGCTCTCGGATGCGGCTCAAATAGTGGTGAAACGGCCCCCCCGCCACCAGGTAGTTTTCAGCATGAACTTCAAAAAAACCGATGTCGGGCTGGCTGGCCAGAATGGTTTGAAAATGCTCGGGCTTGAGCCCCACCCCGGCCCTTGCGGGCAGAGTGGCGGCAGCAGCACCCGGGGTCTGCGCGGGCAACATCATGCTTGCGGGCATACCGGGGGC
>JBGSRY010000368.1:0-7487 GCA_041737325.1 Rhodoferax sp.
CAGCGCATCATGGATCACGGCCATTTGCCGTGCTGCCATGACCGCCATGGCCATGAGCAACACCAGCAGCAGGCCAAAAGCCAGCGTCAGGCGGGAGCCCAGCTTCATTTTTTCCAGGGAGAGCGACATTTTGTTCAGCGCCTGCGCCCACGCAGCCATTCCAGCGCCAGCATCAGCGAGGTGGTGAAGATGATCAGCAGGGTGGCTACCGCTGCAATGGTGGGGTTGATGTTTTCGCGGATGCCGGTGAACATCTGGCGCGGCAGGGTGACCTGGTCCGGGCCGGCAATGAACAGCGTCACCACCACTTCGTCAAACGAGGTGGCAAAGGCAAACAACGCACCCGAGATCACCCCCGGCGCAATGATCGGTAACGTAACGCGGAAAAACGTGGTGAGTTGGCCGGCACCCAGGCTTAAAGACGCGCGGATCAGGTTCTCGTTGAAACTCTGCAGCGTCGCCAGCACGGTGGTCAACACAAAGGGTGCGCCCAGGGCCGCGTGCACGATCACCAACCCCAGGTAGGTGTCGTTCAAGCCAATGCGGGCAAAAAACAGGTAGGTGCTGACGGCCACCACCACAATGGGTACCACCATGGGGGCAATCAGTAAACTCATCAATAAGCCCTTGCCAAAGAAATTGATGCGCGTCAAGCCCACTGCCGCCATGGTGCCCAAAAGGGTCGCCAAAATGGTAGCCAGTGGTGCAACGATGAAACTGTTGCGCGTGGCACGGCCCCATTCGTCGCTTGAGAACAGGTTGTTGTACCAGCGCAGCGACCAGCCGGGCATGGGGTATGACAAAAATGTGCTGTCGCTGAACGACAGCGGCACAATAACCAAAATGGGGAGCAGAAGAAACAGCAACACCAGTACACCGGTGACGCGCAGCAAGTACCAGCCGAGTTTGTCGGCCAAGTTGGCGTAGGCCGGAAAGATGGGACGTTTGGGTAATGACATGTGGTTTATCCCAGGCTCAATTCAGACTTCACCACACGGCGGTACACCGCATACAGCACCAGCGTGGCAGACAGCAGCACCGCACCTAGCGCACAGGCCATGCCCCAATTGACGGTGACATTGGTGTACTGGGCAATGTAATACGAGAGCATCTGGTCGTCTGGCCCCCCCAGTAGAGCTGGGGTGACGTAATAACCAATGCTCAAAATAAACACCAGCAGGCCACCAGCACCGATGCCGGGATAGGTTTGCGGCACATAAACCCGAAAAAATGCCGCTAGCGGTGATGAGCCAAGCGACACAGCAGCTCTTAAATAAGTAGCAGGAACCGATTTCATCACACTGTACAACGGCAGAATCATGAACGGCAATAGGATGTGCACCATGGCAATGATGACACCCAGCCGGTTGAACAGCAGGGGCAAGGGCTCACTGATGAAGCCCAACTCCAACAAGCTGCGGTTGACTAGCCCGTTGGTTTGCAGCAGCACGATCCAGGCGGCAGAGCGCACCAGAATGGAGGTCCAGAATGGCACCAGCACCAGAATCATCAACATGTTGGCCTGGCGTGGGGTCAGGGTGGAGAGCCAGTAGGCCAGCGGGTAGCCCAGCAGCAGGCAGCACAGCGTGACCACCGCGCTGATGCTGAAGGTGCGCATCAAAATCTTGAAAAAAGCCGCTGAATCGGCATCCACCTGGGCGATGTTGCCCTGGATGTCACGCTTCAAATCGACCGAGGTCAGCAGGTAGTCGGGTGTCCAACGAGAGCCGTTTTTGGCAATGGCTTGCCAGTAGCCTAGTTCTTCCCAACGGGGGTCTAACTCCAGCATGCGGGCCTTGATTTGCGCCGGCGTCAGCCCGGTCTCAAACGGCAGCGCGCGGTAGGTGCTCATGACGAGTGAACGTGCCCCGCTGATTTCACTGTTCAGACGGCGAGCCAAGCCGCCGACATCGGATTGCTCCGAGATGGCCGACAGGTCGGTGATCATGGCCGCATAAGCAGCCTCAGGTGGGGGCGATTGGCGATCCCACTTTTTCAGGGCAGCCACCGTCTGCGGTATGGTGTTGGCCACTTCAGGGTTTTCCACTGCGCGCACCAGCAGCGCACCAATCGGGACAATGAAAGTAACCAGCAGAAACACCAATAAGGGTAGCGTCAGAGAGATGGCAAAGGCCTTTTTACGCCGCTGCGAGCGCCGCAGTTGTGCCGCTAGGTTGCCGGGAATCACGGCTGCAGTCAGGGTTGTCACGGTCTTGGCCTTCTCTCGGGGGGGGTTACTGCGCGGCCCAGGCGGCAAAGCGCTTCTCGAGCGCCTCGCCTTGGTCAGCCCAGAAGCTCACGTTGAACTGCAATGCGGTCTTGGCGTTGGCGGCAGAGGTAGGCAAGTTGCTCAGCACCTTGGCATCCAACTTGGCCAGGGCCTTGTTGTTGGTCGGGCCGTAGGCGATGTTCTTGGCGTACACGGCTTGGGCATCGGCGCTGCTGGCCATGGCAATGAACTTCAGGGCCGCATCCTTGTTGGGTGTGCCTTTGGGCATGACCCAGTAATCGAGGTCGTAAATACCACCCGTCCAGGTAATTTTGAGATTTTTGCCTTCACGCTGGGCGGCATCAATGCGACCGTTGTAGGCCGTGGTCATGACCACATCACCGGCCACCAGAAACTGGGGCGGCTGGGCACCGGCCTCCCACCACTGGATATTGGGTTTGAGTTCGGTGAGTTTTTTGAAGGCGCGATCTGCACCTTCTTTGGTCTTGAGCACTTTGTACACATCAGCCGGGGCCACACCGTCGGCCATCAGGGCAAACTCAACGTTGTAGCGTGCGCCCTTGCGCATGGCACGCTTACCGACGAATTTTTTCACGTCCCAGAAATCAGCCCAGGTGGTGGGGGCAGTTTTGAGCTTGTCGCCGTTGTAAGCCATCACGGTAGACCAGACAAAAACGCCAATGCCGCACTCGTGGACGGCGGCTGGGGTGAAGTCAGCCTTGTTGCCGATTTTGCTGTAGTCCAGTTTCTCAAACAGGCCTTCGTCGCAACCACGTGTCAGGTCTGGGGATTCAACCTCAACCACATCCCAGCTGATTTTTTTGGACTCGACCATGGCCTTGATTTTTGCCTGTTCGCCGTTGTATTCCACGCCCACAATTTTGTTGCCAGTGGCTTTCTCATAGGGGGCGAAGTAAGCCACTTTCTGGGCGTTGCCATTGGCTCCGCCGAAATTGACCACCGTTAGCTGGGTTTCAGCTTGGACGGCAAGGGTGCACAGCGCGGCGCAAGCCGCAACCAGAGGGGCTAATTTCATTAAATGTCTCCTAACAGGGGGTGGAAAAAATGCACACGGGTCAGGCATAGACCCGCAAATGCTCGGGGGGCAACCCCAGCCAGATGGCATCACCGGCGTGCGGGATGTTCGGGCCAGAGAGCGCAATCTTGACGGTGGCTGGGGCTTGGTTGTCAACCTGACAGCGCATACGCAGGTGGTCACCGTAGTAAATCAGATCTTTGACCTGGGCCCGCAAGCTGTTGGCGGGGGCCGGTTCTGTGCCTGGGCAAATCAATGCGCGCTCGGGGCGAATGCAAGCCTGCACCGGGTAGTTCAGTGGCGCACCGTTGATGTCTTGGCCCTGCAATGTGGCTCCACAGGGCAGTTGAATCTGACACGCACCCCCGGCACCGCGTTCCGTGCGGGTGATCTGGGCATCAAACACCGTGTTGTCGCCAACAAAGCTGGCCACAAAGCGGTTGACTGGCGCTTCATATAACTGTGTGACGTGGTCAATTTGCTGGATCAGCCCGTCATTGAATACCGCCACCCGGTCTGACATGGTGAGTGCTTCGGACTGGTCGTGTGTGACATACACAAAGGTCAGCCCGAGCTTGCGGTGCAGCTCTTTAAGTTCCAGCTGCATGTGTTCGCGCAATTGTTTGTCCAGCGCGCCCAGCGGCTCGTCCATCAGCACCAGCTGCGGGTCAAACACCAGTGCACGTGCCAGCGCAATGCGCTGCTGCTGTCCGCCAGAGAGCTGGCCGGGGTAGCGTGCCCCCTTGTCGCCCATTTGCACCATGTCGAGCGCGCGTTTGACCTTGGCTTCACGTTCGACCTTGCCGAATTTACGCACGGTGAGCGGGTAGGCCACGTTGTCGGCAATGGTCATGTGCGGAAACAACGCATAGTTTTGGAACACCATGCCGAAGTTGCGCTTGTGCGGTGGCGTTCTGGTGATGGATTCGCCTGCCAGCATGATTTCACCCGAGGTGGGTGACTCAAATCCGGCCAGCATCATCAGGGTGGTGGTTTTGCCGGAGCCTGAAGGCCCGAGCAGCGACAGGAATTCGCCACTCTGGATGTCCAGGTTCAGGTCGCGCACCACCAGGGTGCTGCCGTCGTAAGTTTTTTGGACGCTGGTGAAGCGAACCAGGGGTTCAGACAAGGCCATTATTTGCTATTCTTTCAAAAGCACTCTGAGCAGGTTTATCAAGGGCTAGAGCTGTTTTAGCTATGCAAATACTGTGCCAGTCAGGCAATTGCTGCCAGACTGACCTCCATGATATCCAGACCTTCGTTCACGATCGCGTCACTGGCCGTCAGCGGCACCAGAATCCGCACCACGTTGCCGTAAGTGCCACAGGTCAGCAAAATCAGGCCGCGTTGGGTGGCCTCTGCGGCCAGGGCTTTGGCCAGTTCGGCACTGGGTTGGTGCGCATCACCGTTTTTGCACAGTTCAATCGCCACCATGGCACCCAGACCGCGCACATCGCAAATGCGTTTATCTTTGGCGGCAAGGGCCTTCAGTCGGCTGGTCATGTGTGCACCCAGGGTGCGGCTGCGTTCCAGCAGGTTTTCCTTGGCAAACACGTCCAGCACGGCCAGCGACGCAGCGCAGGCAATCGGACTACCGGCATAAGTGCCCCCCAGGCCACCCGCGGCAGGGGCATCCATGATCTCAGCACGGCCCACCACGCCCGAGATCGGGTAACCCCCGGCCATCGACTTGGCCATGGTGATCAGGTCAGGGGCCACGCCGCTTTGCTCGATGGCAAACCAGGTGCCGGTGCGGCCCGCGCCGGTTTGAATCTCGTCGGCAATCATCACAATGCCGTGTTGGTCGCACAGGGCACGCAGGCGCTGCAAAAAGTCAGTGGGGGCGACGTTGAAGCCGCCTTCGCCTTGCACCGGCTCCACGATGATGGCTGCCACGCGGCTGGCTTCTATGTCGTTCTTGAAAATGGTCTCGATGGAGGCCATGGCATCATCCACGCTTACGCCGTGCGCGGCATTGGGAAACTGGGCGTGGAAAATTTCGCTCGGGAACGGGCCAAAACCCAGTTTGTAGGGGGCCACCTTGCCGGTCAGGCCCAGGGTGAGCAAGGTGCGGCCGTGGTAGCCACTGGTAAAAGCAATCACGCCCGGGCGCTTGGTGTGGGCGCGGGCGATTTTGATGGCGTTTTCAACCGCTTCGGCCCCGGTGCTTAAAAACAGCGTTTTCTTGGCAAAGTTGCCCGGTGCCAGGGCGTTGAAGCGTTCGGCCAATTCCACATAAGGCTCGTACGCCAGCACCTGGAAGCAGGTGTGGGTGTAGCGGTCGATTTGCTCCTTGACGGCTTGGCCGATCTCGGGGTGGCAGTGGCCGGTGTTGAGCACGGCAATGCCACCGGCAAAGTCGATGTAGCGTTTGCCTTCCACGTCCCACACCTCGGCGTTTTCGCCACGGGCAATGAACACTTCGTGGCTTTGGCCAACACCGCGTGGAATGGCGGCTTTGCGCCGCGCCATCAAGGCAGCGTTGGTGGCTTGGGTTTTGGTCAGCATGGTGATCCTCTGGATGGTGGAGTTGATAAAGTGAGGCAACTTTAAAGTTGCTGCTGGTTGTTCACCATATACAGTTAAGCCTTTTTTGAGGATGCACTGTGCAGCTTGTTTTGCCAGTACATACAAACCCTTAGAGTTTGGGCTTGGTTGAAAGCAAGCGTGAGCTGTTGATCAGTAGGGAGTCGGACGATATGAACCTGCTTGCAGGTCAACCCGATCACCATCCATGGCGATGGCAGCGCGGGGGTGCGACGCGCCGGTTTCCAGCAACCAGGCATCCAGGGTGTGGCTGATGTGCGTGAGCCAGGCGCGCTGGGGCTTGACCTTGTCGATGACCGCCGCAGCCGTGTTCCAGTCGTTGTGATTTTTTCGGCCATCCCGTGGCGGGAAGCTGCAATCGAGCGCCAGACCGTGTGGATGCCAGTTGGTCAAAAAAGATTCGGTACGGGGTGGCAGGCCCAGCGTGTCGGTCAGGTAAGCAAGGCGGCTTCCGCTCGATGATTCGATAGCGTAGCCAAATGTCACTTTAGAGTGAATCAGGGGCACGGGTGTCAGTGTCAAAGCCCCAATGTTGAGCGGCTCAAACTTGGCTAATGCATGGAATTCCAAGACGCCTGGGTGTTTGTACAGGTCGGCGCAACCCTCTGCGTCGGGTGGCCCATAAACGGCAAGGCGTTCGCCCACACCCCAGCGCAGATTAAACAGGCCCTGAACATGGTCGGGGTGAAAATGCGTCAGCACAATCGCATCCAAGTCACCGGGGACAAACCGCTCATGCAGATCCGTCAAGCCAGCATCCAGCAAGATGCGCGTGTTGCCTGACTCGATCAGTGCCGAACAAGGTCGGCGTACGAACGCTGGCCCCCGGCGGGCACGCTCGCAGGCTACACAGTTACAGCCAAACAGTGGCACACCACCGGCCGCGCCTGTGCCTAAAAAAGTGACCCGCATGAAACTGCCTCGCTGCCACTGCAATGTCGAATCAAGTTCACCAGCGTGTCGCCGGCCACGTGGAGTTCGCCATCGTTGCGGATAAGCTCACCACGGCGACCCAAAACCTTGTTTTTTGGTGCGCGCGCCAGGCGTTTCTCAATTTCTTCTGCACCCTCGCGGCCGCGCGCTTGCAAGCGCGAACGCAGCACCTCGGGTGACACCTCAACCCACACCGGCAGTAACTCTCTATACCGCTGCGCTGCAGACTCAAGGTATTCGCGCGAACCATTCACCACGACTGTGATGCCTTTGGCCAGCCATTGATTGATTTCAATCCCGATGCCGTAAGCGTAGCCGTGGCTTTGCCAGTGCATGGCTAGCAGCCCGGCTTTGCGCCGCGACTCGAATTCATCTGGAGTCAAGGCGACGTGGTTTTCACCACCAGCGTCGGCAGCCCGGGTAATGTAGCGGTGGGCAAACACCACCTGGCTCTCGTGGGCCAGGCTATTGCGGGCATACGCCATCAGGCTGTCCTTGCCACTGCCTGAGGCACCGACCACATAAACAAGGCGGGCCTGCATGGTGACCCCTTCACGCATGATCGAAGCAGACCGACAGCGCTGCCACTCCAGCCACCCAGATCCGATCAGCCTGGGGTAAACCAGCCAGATGTTTGATGGCCACCAGATCTGCCCGCTTACCCACTGCAATCTCACCCCGATCGGTCAGCCCCGCAGCGCGCGCCGGGTTACGCGTGACCAGGGCAATGGCCTCTGCCAG
>JBGSRY010000387.1:0-8758 GCA_041737325.1 Rhodoferax sp.
TGGAGTAGCTCACATAGCCCTCTGCGTCGGCCGACGGATGGTTGGGGTTGTGCACCCGTTTGAACGGTTCGTTGCTCTCGGTGATGGCGTTGACCTTGACCCCGGCGGTGGCCTCGCTGCCCATCGGCACGGTTTGAAACACCACCTGGCGGGCTTTGTAGCCTTGACCGTCGGGGCCAGCCACGGCATCGGCATTGGCCAGGTTGCTGGCCACCACGTTGAGCCGCTGCGACTGGGCGCTGACGGCGCTGCCCGAGACGTTGAAGATGGAAAGCATGGACATGAGCGTGCTCCGCAGTGCCTGGGCTTATTGCCCCTGAATGGCACTCAAAATGGTTTTGGACTGGCCGTTGATGAAACGCAGCGTGGATTCATAGCGCACTGAGTTGTCGACAAAACTGGCACGTTCACGATCCAGGTCAACACTGTTGCCATCCGCACTGGGTTGGCTTTGCACCGCATAACCCAGCGTGGCACCACTGAGTTCACTGTGGCTCAGGTCGGCCAGCGCCATGTGCTTCGGGTTGGATGCCGCTGCGCCATGGCCAGCACTGGCTTGCAGTTGGAGTTTGGGTAGTTCGCCGCCCGAGGAGCCGGTCAGTTGTGACAAGGCTTCCTTGAAGTTGAGGTCGCGGGCCACGTAGCCGGGCGTGTCGGCGTTGGCAATGTTGCTGGCAATGATGCGCTGTCGTTCGGCACGCAGCACCAGCGCTTTGGCATGAATATCCAAACCACTGGTCATTTGAGCAAACATGCAACACCTCAACTTTCTTGAATCAGGTCACCCAACCGGGGTGCGGTGAACCGTCTGGTGGATGATTATGAAAACGCTGCCGATTTTCTAAACTGCAAATAGAAGGACAAACCGGGCTTACTTTGCTGGCTAGGGTGGCCTTGACTTGTCTACAGTGAATCCTGTTATGCAAAACCTCAGGTCTCTACCATTTAAACGCGTGGCACAACGCTTGTCCATGGTCATCCAAAGCGTGCTGGTGTGGCTGGCTGGCTGGGTGAGTGTGGGGGCGCTGGCGCAGACTCCGGCGGCAGATGCTGCCTTCAATGCGGCCGGGCTCTATACCCGTGCGCAACTCTGGCTTGACCAGAATCTGGCCCACAGCGGCGCAACGCTGCCCTTGCGCATGGAAGTGGTGGTGGGTGAGCTGGATCGGCGCTTGCGCTTGGCCGCTTGTGACCAGGTGGAGCCTTTTATGCCGGTGGGGACGCATTTGTGGGGCAAAACCCGGCTGGGCTTGCGCTGTGTCCAAGGTGCAAGCAAATGGAGCGTTTTTTTGCCGATCACGGTCAAAGCTGTCGGCCCGGCCTGGGTGGTCAAAGGCAGCGTGCTGCAAGGCGCCGTGCTGACCGAGGCCGATGCGATGCAGGTTGAGGTGGATTGGGCTGAGCAAACCAGCCCGGTGCTGGCCCAGCAGGCTGACTGGGTGGGACAAACAGCACGGCGCAACCTGTCCACTGGCCAGACACTGCGTCAGGATCTGCTCAAACCAACCCAGGTGTTCCAGGCCGGGGCGCAGGTTCGGGTGCTGGCGCAAGGGGCTGGTTTTGAAGTAGCAACCAGTGCGCAGGCGCTTTCAGCCGGGGTGGTCGGGCAGGCCGCCAGGGTGCGCATGGACAATGGCCGCATCCTGTCCGGTCAGGTGCTGGATGACCGTACCGTGAGGTTGACATTGTGAAAAGGTCAAAGTTTTTTGAAATAGGGGTAAAGTCTGGCGAGTTTTTGCCGAAAGTGATCCTACGAGGCTACATCAATCGTAGTTTTGGAGCACACCATGAAGATCAACCTGCCCCCCGACATTCCTGTTGCCGTCACCAGCCATGCTGGCGCATCGGCCGCCAAAAGCGGGCCAGCTGCCAGCACGTTGGCCAAATCCAGCGCCAGCAAGAGCACCCAGTCTGCAGGTGTGGCGGTGTCGGTGTCCTCGATGGCGCGTGCTCTGGAAGCTGCCAACCGGGGCGAAACGCCCGATGTGGATACCGCCAAGGTGGAGGCCGTGCGCAACGCCATGGCGCAGGGCACGTATGTGGTCAACCCCGAGGCCATTGCCGACAAGTTGCTCTCCAACGCCCAGGAAATGCTGACGCGCAGCCGCGGTTAAGTCGCTTTTTTCTGGTTTTTAAGGAAAAACCATGAATCCCGAAACACTGGATAGCCAGTTGAGCCAATTTGAAACTCAGCTGGCTTTGTTGTCTGCGGCCCTGGTTGGTGGGCAAGCCTCGGTGCTGGTGGAGTCTGCCACCCGCGTGCAGTCAATGGCGGTGTTGTTGTCTAAAGTCTTGCCGTCATGGCTGGCCAGCGCGGGCCACAACCCGCAATTGGCGCAGCGGGTGAAGAAGCTGCAAGCCACGCTTGCCGGTGTGCTTGAAGGTCTGCTGCGACAACGTGTTCAGGTTGATCGCGCCTTGGCGGCCTTGATGCCCGCCGCGCAAAACAACACCTATTCAGCCCAGGCTGGCACGTATGGCCGCCAGCCCTACGCCAGTGCGGGTCGTCAAAGCGGCGAATTCAGGGTTTTGTCGGTGTAACAACGCCCACCGCCGGACTGGTTTTCAGGCCAGGTGTTGCCGGTTTTCAGTGTCCGCGCATTTTGGCGCGCAAGCGGGCGATGGATTGGCTGTGCAACTGGCACACGCGTGATTCGGTAACCTCCAGCACAGCGGCAATTTCTTTCAGGTTCATGTCCTGTTCGTAATACATGCTCATGATGAACTGTTCGCGCTCAGGCAAGTTTTTGATGGCTGCCACCAGCGCTTGGCGTAGCCGCTGGTCGCGCAGCACTTGCAGTGGGTCGGCATCGGCATCACCCAGATGCCGATCCAGAAAACTGTCCTCATCTTCCGAGTAGTGGTTCATGTCTTCCAGATAGACCAACTGGGTGCCACGAACCTTGCCGAGCAGGCTTTGGTAGTCTGCCAGACTCATGTTGAGGTCTTTGGCAATTTCGCTCTCATGCGGGCTGCGGCCCAGCTGGTGCTCCAGTCGGCGCATGGCTTCTTCAATGTCTTTTTGGCTCTTGCGCACGCCGCGTGAGACCCAATCGTTGTCACGCAGTTCATCCAGCATGGCCCCGCGGATGCGCTGGGTGGCAAAGGTCTCAAACTGCACCCCTTGGGTGGCCTCGAACCGGGACAAGGCCTCAGACAAACCCATCAAACCCACCTGAATCAGGTCATCCACCTGCACATTGGCAGGTAATTTGGCCATCATGTGGTGCGCCAGTTTGCGTACCAGCGGCTGGTACTGGCGAATCAGGGCGTTGCGATCAAGCTGACCCTTGGCGGTGTACATCAATGCGTCCTCTGTAAGGGTTGGCGTTCCAAAAATACGGCACTTTCTAGCAGTTGCAGCGCCAGCCGGTTGATCTCTTCGCGGCAGGCGTTGCCTGTGGCGGTGGTTGATACCGTGATGGGCTTGACTGTAAGCCCAAGAAACGACTGGGCACAATCCTGCAAATTCTGGGCTGGTCCCGTGCACGCACCTGCTGGATGGGGTTCCAGCGCAATGTTCGCCACGGTGGGGCGCAAGTGCGCTTCGAGCAACAACTGTTTCATGGCCTGGTACGCCGTGACGGACGAGGTTTTAAGGGGTGTGAGCACCAAAAGCGGGGTCAAACCACTGCCACTGACCAAGCGGGTGAGGGTGTCGGCAGGTGCATACAGCACCACGGCGGCAAATTTTTGAAACAAATGGCCGACGCTGTCCGAGTTGAATCCGCTGTTGGCCAATTGCTCAAAACCGAGGGCTGCCGGCAACACCGACCAGGCGACATGATCCTGATCGTCCATCGGGCTTAACCCCTCATTGAGCAGCTGCAGCAGACCCGGGTTGTGCCCTGACTCGCGCGCCTGGCCGTCCAGCACCATGACCGGCAAGCCCATGTCGACCCAGGTGGCACACAGGCTCCAAAGCAAGGGCAACTCGCCTTGCTGGTTGCCGTGGCTGGCCAGTGCCATCAGCCTGGGGCGCATTTGTGGGGCCAGACCCTGCAAACCAGCGGCCTGGTTGAGACAGGTTTCAAGCATGAAGTTGACCCAGATGCATCGGGGCGCTGTCGGTAAATATAAAGCCCAGGTCAGCGGTCTTGGGGTCAAAGGCGGACTTGGTTGGTGCGCGCATCGACAAGGCCACCAGTTTGGTGGCATCGGCGCGTTCCCAGTCTTCGGGAACTTTCTGACCCATGGTGACACCGCGCAACAGCAACTGGTGGCGGATCACGGCATCCAGCGCCGGGCCCACTTTGGCCGCCTCATCCACCTTGGACAGAATAGCCTGCTGTACCGCACCGGTCTTGAATGAGGTCACCACGTCATCCAGCGTGTCGCCGTGCCCGCCGGCGTTGAGCACCAGCAAACGGTTGACACCGGGCAAGTCCAGCACGTCGAGCATGTCACGTTTACGCGGGTCGCTCGGGGCAATGCCGGTGGTGTCGATCAGCACCATTTTTTTGGCTGACAACAGCCCCAGCAGGTCTTGCAGGGCGGCCCGGTCGTGCGCCAGATGCGCCACCACGCCCAGCATGCGGCCGTAGGTTCGCAGTTGTTCATGCGCGCCCACACGGTACGTGTCCAGCGTGATCAAGCCGACGCTGTTGGCACCATGGGTGCGGGCACACAAGCCTGCCAGTTTGGCTGCGGTGGTGGTCTTGCCAACACCCGTAGCCCCAACCAGGGCGTAGATGCCACCTTCTTCATGAATGGCCCGGGCGTTGGCATCGGTGCGCACGTTGCGCGTCAAAATGTCCAGCACCCAGCGCATGGCATCGGGTACAGCGATGTTGTCGGGCATGTGTTCCAGGATGGTGCGCGACAACGTGGGCGAATAGCCCGAGCGGATCAGCTTGAGCATCAGGTTGGAGTGGATCGGGTTTTGCCGGGCCTGACCCAGCCAGGTCAGGGTGTTGAAGCGGTCTTCAATCAGGTTCTTCATGGCCTGGAGCTCATCCACAATGCCTTGCGAAACTGCAGGGGTTGCGGCTGCGGTGGCCGTCGTAGAGGCGGCGATGGGGAACGCTTTTGGGGCTGGTGCTGTGGTGATTTGACGTGCTGGGGGTTGCTTCGGGGACGATACCGGCTTGGGTGGGGTGGTGCGGGTCTGCAGCACCGTAGTTTCAAGCTGGGCGGGCGGGTTGAGTGCTTCGTGGCGGCGGCGCAGCATGCGCTCACGCACGTAGTCCTGGAACGACAGGGTGCTCATGGCCAGTTGGGTGGCATCGTCCACCACCTGGCTGTCGGGGTCGGCACGCAGCTGCGTCAGTGGCGTGCGGGGTGCGGCGGGTGCTGTTGCGCCTTTGCCTTGACGGGTCAGCTCATTGCGGTCGAGTTCGGCCAGGGTGTCTTCGCCCGTGGCCACCACTTCGATGCCGTTGCTGGTGGGGCGATTGGACAAAATCAGCGTGCCGTCGCCAAAGGTCATGCGCGCTTTGGCGAGCGCATCGCGGGCGGTGGGGGCGGTAAAGCGTTGGATGTTCATGATGCTGCACCTTTAAGGATGGGGCCAATGCGAATGGTGTGCGACTCGGGAATCTCGCTGTGCGCGAGCACCTGCAGCCGTGGGGCAACACGCCGCACCAGGCGGGCGATCGTGCTGCGAATGGGGTCGGGTACCAGCAGGCACGCAGGGATGCCGATTTCTTCTTGCTTGTTGGCCATTTCAGCGGCTTTTTGCGTCAACAGGTCGGCCACTCCGGGGTCCAGCGCCTGGCCTTGGCCGGTGGTGTTGCCCAGCGCTTGCATCAACAGGCGTTCCAGCGGCGGGTCGATGGCGATCACATTGAGCTCTTGTACCGGGCCATAAATTTGTTGCACGATGGCTGGTGACAGGGCCACCCGCACGCGTTTGGCCAGCTCGGCCGGGTCGGTAACGGTGGTGGCGTGTTCGGCAATCGATTCGATGATGGTGCGGATGTCGCGGATGTGCACCGATTCTTCCAGCAGCAGCTGCAATACTTTTTGGAAAACCGCGATGGATACCATTTTGGGAACCACTTCTTCAATCAATTTCGGTGCCAACTTGCTCACGTGCTCCACCAGTTGCTGGGTTTCTGTGCGGCTCAACAATTTGGCGGCTTGCACTTGCATCAAGTGTGACAAATGGGTGGCCATGACAGTCTCGGAATCAACCACGGTAAATCCGGCCATTTGTGCGGCTTCTTTTTGCGTCGCATCGATCCAGTGCGCGGGTAAGCCAAAGGCCGGGTCGGTGGTGGCCGTGCCAATCAGCGGGGTGGTGATGCCACCCGGGTTGATGGCCAGAAACTGACCCGGGAAAGCTTCGCCTTCGCCCACAATCACGCCGCGCAAAGTGATGCGGTAGGCGCTGGGTTTGAGCTCCAGGTTGTCACGCACATGCACGGGCGGCGGCAAAAAACCAACTTCTTGTGCAAACTTGCGCCGCACCCCTTTGATGCGGGTGAGCAGGTCGCCTTGGCGGTTTTTGTCCACCAGGGTGATCAGGCGGTAGCCCAGTTCCAGCCCGAGTTGATCCACCGGTTGCAGGTCGTCCCAGCTGGCTTCGCCGTCGGCTGCGGCCACCACCGGGGTCAGGTCGGCAGCTTCTGCGGCGGGTGGCTTGTGCGCCAGCACCCAGGCCACGTAGCCAAGCAGGGATGCAATGCCCAGAAACACCAGATGCGGCATGCCCGGGATGATGCCCAAAATGCCCATGATGGTGGCGGTGATGCCCAACACCTTGGGTGAGATGAACATTTGTGTGGCGATCTGGCTGCTGAGGTCGTCGTCTTTGCCAACGCGTGACACCACCATGGCGGCGGCCACCGAGATCAGCAAGCCCGGAATCTGCGCCACCAGCGCATCACCTACGGCCAATAAGATGTACGAGTCAGCGGCCTGGGCTGCGCTCAGGTTGTGTTGCAGTACCCCCACCGTGAAGCCGCCAAAAATATTGATCAGCAAAATCAGGATACCGGCCACGGCATCGCCGCGCACAAACTTGGAGGCACCGTCCATGGAGCCAAAAAAGTCGGCTTCTTCAGACACTTCGGCGCGCCGGCGTTTGGCTTCTTTTTCGTCAATCAAACCTGCATTCAAATCTGCATCGACCGCCATTTGTTTGCCTGGCATGGCATCCAGGGCAAAGCGTGCGGACACTTCGGCAATGCGTTCTGCGCCTTTGGTCACCACGACAAAGTTGATCACCACCAAAATGGAGAACACGATCAAACCGACGGCAAAGTTGCCACCGATCAAAAAGTGCCCAAAAGCTTCAATCACCGCACCGGCCGCACCTGGGCCGGTGTGGCCTTCGAGCAGCACCACCCGTGTGGAGGCCACGTTCAATGACAAACGCATCAAGGTGGTGAGCAGCAGCACGGCCGGGAAGGCGGCAAAGTCCAGCGGCTTGAGCATGTAGGCGGCGACCATCATGACCATCAACGCCACGGCAATGTTGAAGGTGAAAAACGTGTCCAGCAGCCACGGCGGCAGGGGCAGCACCATCATCGACAAAATGGCCACCACCAGCATCGGGGCGACGGCCCCTTTCATCAGGGCCGAGTTGCTGCCAAACCAGGTTTTGAGGGCGGGTAGGGACAGGTTCATGGTGTGTCAGTGGCGGCGACCACTTTGGACAGGGGGTCGAGCTCAGGCGGCACAAACGGCAGGGGTGGCTCACCGGGCATGGGGCCGTCACCGCGCAGGGCGGCTTTGAGACGATAAATGTAGGCCAGCACCTGTGCCACGGCGGTGTAAAGACTGGTGGGAATGTCCTGGTCAAGCTCGGCGTTGGCGTACAGGGCGCGTGCCAGCATGGGGGATTGCAGCACCGGAATGGCATGGTCTTTGGCCAGGTCACGAATCCTGAAGGCGAGTAAATCTGCGCCTTTGGAAATCACCCGGGGCGCTGCCATGTGGCTCTCGTCGTATTGAATCGCGACTGCGTAGTGGGTTGGATTCATGAGCACAAAGTCCGCTTTGGGCACGGCGCTGATGCTGTTGCCGTTGGCAATGTCACGCTGGCGCTGGCGCATGCGGCCTTTCATTTGCGGGTTACCGTCTGATTCTTTGTGCTCTTGCTTCATTTCCTGGTGCGACATCTTCATGCGTGACTTGTGCAGAAAACTTTGCAAGGGAACGTCCACCATGGCAACGACCAACACCACCAGCAGCATCAGTTCCATGCCGCGCGTTAACCAGTCACTTAATACACCGATGGATCTGGCAGCCGGCTGCAGCACCAATGAACCCAGGGTTTCGATGCCCGATGAGAGGTAGCTGAAACCTACAGCCAGCAGCATGGCAGCAATGAAACTCATTTTCAGAATTTCGGTGGCCTTGTCTTTGGTGAACAAGCGGCCAAAACCGCTGAGAGGGTTCAAGCGGCTGAAGTCAGGTGTGATGGGTTTCAAGCTGGTGACCCAGCCGCCCACAGCGACCGTGCTGAGCATCGCGATCAGGCTCACGATCAGACCAAAACCGGCGCTTGCAGTCAGGCCGATGATGACCATCGACTGCATGCGACTTGCCATGGCCAAGGGATCCCGAACGGTGTTGGCATCAAACAGGAGCTGCCAACTGACGGCCGTTTTGAGCTGCTCAAACAACATTGGGGCCAGTGCCAGCAGGCACAGAGCACCACCGCCCAACACAGCCAAGTGTGATAAATCACGCGAACGCGCCACCTGACCATCGTCGCGGGCTTTTTGCAGCTTGCGCTCGGATGCGGGTAGGTTGCGGTCTTGGCTACTGGAATCCATGGTGGGGAGAAGTTTTGGTTCTCCCCATTGTC
>JBGSRY010000471.1:0-1706 GCA_041737325.1 Rhodoferax sp.
GCGCATGCCAACGCAATGGGGGCCTGGCGCTCGTTGCGTGGCCTGGGCAACCGCCCCTTGGCAGACGTGTTGTTTCGGCGTGCAGGCATTGCCCGCGCGCCGCTGGCGTTTGCGCAACCGGCACGCCACAGCGCACTGCAGCGCCATGTTGACAAGTCGTGGCAGGTAGCAACGGGTGCGTCACTGCCGCATGCGGCCTTGCCGGCACGGCATTCTGTTTTTAGCCGCCATGGAGCGACACTGTTGGTGATGGAAATATTCGCGGCCAAGGCGAGTTGTTGGCATTGGCCTGAACACCTGGCAACACGCTGTGCCAAACCTCGTAAAACACCATGAAATTTGACTTGCCTGCGCAGAAAAAACAAGTGTTTGAGCTGGTGATCCCGATCCGTTGGGGCGACATGGATGCCATGGGGCACGTCAACAACACCACCTATTTCCGCTACCTTGAAACCATTCGCATCGACTGGATGCGTGCGGTGGGAGCCATGCCCAACCCGCAGGGGCAGGGGCCGGTGATCGTGAACGCGTTTTGCAATTTTTACAAACAGCTTGAATACCCGGGTGATGTGTGCGTGAAGATGTTCACCAGCGACCCGGCACGCACCACGTTCGAGACTTGGGCCACGATGGAAATGAGCGACCAGCCTGGCGTGATTTACGCCGCCGGTGGAGCCACCACCATTTGGGTTGATTTTCCGAAACAAAAAGCCGTGGAATTGCCTGACTGGCTACGTGTCATCGTCAGTTGAATGAAAAAAAGCCTTTAGCCCATGTATTTAATAGGTATATTGCTATTTAAATAATAGCAATTAGACGCTTGTGCTTCAGACAGGGAAATGGCCGCTGGCCATCAGACGCTCGACCTCAGCCTCTGCCGCCAGCCAATCGTCAGCCGGATTACCCAGCGTGAACCCGCGCCGTTCGGCAATGTAGAACGCGGCCACGGACACATAGTGGTGGCGCTGCTCCAGCGTCAGTTTGGGTTTTGGAGCGGTAGAAGCTTTCAGGTGAACCTGGGTGGGGTCGGTGTGTGCGGCAACGGGCTTGGCGGACACCGTTTTTTTGGCCGGTGTTTTTTTGGCGGCGATCTTCACAGAGGCCGATTTGGACGGGGTCGTGACCATGACTTTTCCTTGCGGTTGCGTGAGCTTCGCATTTTCAAGTGCCACCCGGCGATTGGTTTTGATGCACGTCAGTCCCCGCGCACTTGGTGGCACGCTGCTTAACCTGACATCAGCTTGTGCACCAGATCTCCGTTGTTGGCGGCCTGGTATTTGCGCATCAGGCGGGCGCGGTAAATTTCCACGGTGCGGTGGCTGATGGCCAGGATGCGGCCCATTTCCTTGCTGGTGAGCCCGTCCATCAGCAGTGCCGCAATTTCGCGTTCACGGGGGGTGAGTTCGGCTTTCACCGGGCGTTGCGCGCTCAGGTCTTCAAACGTCCAGATGCCGGCTTCGTGCGGGGCGGCCTGGTTCAAGGCGCGGCCGGTGACATGGCACCAAAAGGTTTCGCCCTTGAGGCGGCCATCAAACCGCTTCATGACCCGGTCATCGGCGTAGGTGCCCTTGCGGTTCAAAATGGGCGCAATGCGGGCCCCGGTGCGCTCGAACTCGGCCACGCTGGGGTACAGCACCTGAAACGACTGGCCAATGAGCTGCCCAGGTGCAGCACCAAACATGTCGCACAGATGGCGGTTGCAGTCC
>JBGSRY010000515.1:0-2027 GCA_041737325.1 Rhodoferax sp.
ACTTGTTGCTCAATGCCATCCGTGCCGCAGGCCAGTCGGGGCAGGTGCATGCCTGCTTGCGCGTTAAGGCCAACAGGGTCAGTTTCAGTTTATCCAACACGGGGCGACATTTTTCTGACGACCGTTTGCAAAAACGGCTCATGACCGACGATGGCAATGACCCCAACGGCTTTGGCCTGTGGATTTGCCGTGAATTTGCGGTGCGCTACGGTGGCGGCTTCAGCGCGGCCATGGCCACAGATGTCAGCGCCCCCTTCACCACTTGTTTGAGCTTTTGGCTTCCTAACCTTGCGCACCATGACCCAAAAAAAACTGCTGCTGATTGAAGACGACCTGATCCTGGGTGAATCGCTGGTGCAGCGCTTTGAACTGGAAGGCCTCAAAGTGATCTGGCTTCGCCGTTTGGCTGAAGCCCAACTGCAAATCGATGCGCCTTGGGGTGCGGTGATCAGTGACGTGCGTCTGCCTGACGGGCTGGCCACCGAATGGTTTGCTCAATTGCCTGCGCCTATCCGGCTGTTGCCCTGGTTTTTCCTCACCGGCTATGGCAGTGTGAACGATGCAGTAGCGGCCTTGCAAGCGGGTGCACGCGAGTACTTGACCAAACCCTTTGACACCGAAAAATTGGTCTCGGTGGTGATGGAGTCCACGTCAGCCCACGTGCTTCCACCCACCACAGTGCTGGGTATTTCAACTGCCATGCGGCATGTTGAAGAATTGGTGCACAAACTCGCCAGACAAAAAACGTCGGTGCTGCTCAACGGCGAATCAGGTGTGGGCAAAGAGGTGGTTGCGCAGTTGATTCATAAGCTTGACGCGCGCAGCAAAACCGGCGCATTTGTGGCCGTGAACTGCGCTGCCGTGCCCGAGTCAATGATGGAAGCTGAATTTTTTGGCTATGAAAAAGGCGCGTTCACCGGCTCGCAGCGTGCCCACAAGGGTTTTGTAGAACGTGCCGATGGTGGCACCCTGTTTCTGGATGAGGTGGGTGATTTACCTGCCAGCATGCAAGCCAAGTTGCTGCGCGTGTTGCAAGAGCGCTGTTTTTTCAGGCTCGGCGCAGAGCGCACCACCCACAGCGACTTTCGCATCATTGCTGCCACCAACCGCGACCTGTACGCCGACATGTTGGCGGGCAAGTTTCGTGAGGATCTGTTTTACCGCTTGGCCGTGATCCGCATCGAAATTCCACCGCTGCGGGACCGCCCGGAAGACATCCGCTGGCTGACCGAGCTGACCCTGCAGCAGATTACCGCAGAACACGGAACACCCATTGCCATGTCTGAGGGATTTTTGCGTGACTTGATGGCACGCAGCTGGCGCGGTAACGTGCGCGAACTGCGTGCCTATCTGGAACACGCCGTGGTGTTAAGTGACAACGGTATTCTGGACCACACCAGCACTGAAGCGGGTCTGGGCCCATCCTCTGCAGAGCGAACAACAGACACCTTGGGCACGTTATCACCCCTGCATGCGGTGGTGGAGGCGGCTGAGCGGGGGCACATCCGTAAAACCCTGGCTTTTTGCAATGGCAATCTTGGAAAAACGGCAGACACACTGGGCATCTCGCGCAAAACCTTGTGGGAGAAAATGAAACGACTGGAACTCAGCACATGAATTGCCTTACCCAAGCCTGGACGGCCCACGCCCCCGAACTGCGCCACTGGTTGCGCCACCGCACCCACGACGACGCGCTGGCCGATGATTTGCTGCAAGACCTGTTTTTGCGTGGCTTGCGTCAGGGCCAGCGCTTTTGCGACTTGCACAACGCCCGTGCCTGGCTGTTTGAGGTGGCGCGCAACCTGCTGGCGGATCACTTTCGGGTGGCGCACGACGCGCTGCCGCTGCCGGACGACTTGCAAGCACAGACTGAAGATGTGGCCACGGTGGACGAATTGACAGGCTGCCTGCCGCGCGTCTTGTCAGAACTGGGCGTTGAAGACCGCGATGCCATCACCCTGTGTGATCTGCAAAACATGCCGCAAGCCGATTACGCCCGGCTGCGGGGACTGACCCTCAGCGCCGCC
>JBGSRY010000540.1:0-2767 GCA_041737325.1 Rhodoferax sp.
GAACATCGTTGCCTACCTCGTCGACGATGGCGGCCATGATGCCGGGCAATGGCAGCGTGCAGCTACCGGGTACCAGCAGCGTAGCACCGGGTAGCGGCGTCATCATGTGACCGCCGGTTTCGGTTTGCCAGAAGGTATCCACGATGGGGCACTTCTCATGGCCCACATTTTTGTAGTACCACATCCAGGCTTCCGGGTTGATGGGCTCGCCCACCGTGCCCAGAATGCGCAGACTTGACAGGTCTGAACGGTCCGGATGCACCTTGGCATCGGTTTCAGCCGATTTGATCAAGGCACGGATGGCGGTAGGTGCGGTGTAGAAAATGCTGCACTTGTGGCGCTCAATCATCTGCCAGAAACGACCGGCGTTGGGATAGGTCGGGATGCCTTCAAAAATAATCTGCGTTGCACCTGCGGCCAACGGGCCGTAAGCCACGTACGAGTGACCGGTGATCCAGCCGATGTCGGCGGTGCACCAGAACACATCACTGGGCTTCAGGTCAAACGTCCATTCCATGGTCAGCTTGGCCCACAGCAAAAAGCCGCCGGTGGAATGCTGCACACCCTTGGGTTTGCCGGTGGAGCCCGACGTGAACAAGATGAACAGCGGGTGCTCAGCACCGACCATGACCGGGGCACAGGTAGTGCTTTGGCCCGCCAGCGCTTGCGTGAAGGTCACGTCACGGCCTGCCACCATGTTGCATTTGGACGGGGTGCGCTCGAACACAAACACGGTTTTGATGGATTCACAACCACCCAGGCCCAAGCCTTCGTCGACGATGGCCTTCAGGGGCAGTTCTTTGCCACCGCGCAGCTGGAAGTTGGCCGTGACCACCGCCACCGCACCCGCATCCATGATGCGGTCTTGCAGCGCCTTGGCTGAAAAACCACCAAACACCACACTGTGAATAACCCCAATGCGGGCACAGGCCTGCATCGCCACCACGCCTTCAACGCCCATGGGCATGTAAATCAAAACACGGTCACCCTTTTGAATGCCGTGTGCCTTCAGGGCATTGGCAAACTGGCACACCTTGGCCAGCAGTTCCTTGTAGGTGGTTTTGGTGACTTCGCCGCCGTCGGCTTCAAAAATCACGGCCACTTTGTTCTCGGTGGGGGTGCCCATGTGCTTGTCAAGGCAGTTCGCAGAGGCGTTGAGTTCGCCGTCTTCAAACCACTTGTAAAACGGGGCGTTGGACTCGTCGAGTGTCTTGGTAAAAGGCTTGTTCCAGACCACGTTTTCGCGTGCCAGGCGGGCCCAGAAACCTTCAAAATCTTTTTCAGCTTCAGCGCACAGGGCGTTGTAGCCTTCCATGCCCTGGATGCGTGCCGCTTTGACGGTGGCTTCGCTGGGCGGGAAAACGCGGTTTTCAACCAGCATGGATTCAACAGCTGTTGTGGGGGTAGTCACGGATAAGTCTCCTCTAGTTAAATAAAATTCGCCCATTAATGTCATGGCTGGCACTTACACGCTACTGACTGACTGTACGCTGGCCTATGTGAGCGCGCATGCGCCCGTAAAATGCCGCCTTGCCTTTCATGCTCAGAATTCCCCATGTCAACTTCCACACCCGAAAAAAGCCCCGTCCTGCGCCCCATTCCGCGCCTGATTTTTGCCAGCCGCTGGTTGCAGCTGCCGCTGTACCTGGGGCTGATTGCCGCACAAGGCGTGTATGTGTACCACTTTTTGGTCGAATTGCTGCATCTGCTGGAGGCCGCTTTTGGCAGCCAGGCGGCACTGGCCGCGCTCATCGACAGCATTGGCTACAAGACCGATGTAGAAATTACCCACCTGAACGAAACCGTCATCATGCTGGTGCTGTTGGCGCTGATTGACGTGGTGATGATCTCCAACCTGCTGATCATGGTGATTGTGGGCGGGTATGAAACCTTTGTCTCACGCATCAACCTCGAAGGCCACCCGGACCAGCCCGAATGGCTCGACCATGTGAACGCCTCGGTACTGAAGGTCAAACTGGCGATGTCGATCATCGGCATCAGCTCCATTCACCTGCTCAAAACGTTCATCAACGCCGCCAACTACAGCGACAAGGTGCTGATTGCACAGACTGTGATCCACATCACCTTCCTGCTCTCGGCCATGGCCATTGCCTACACCGACAAACTAATGGCGCACAGTGCGCCCGCATCGCATTGACCAGCTGCCAGTAGCCGGTCTGCGCTTGCACGCACGCCGTCAACGGGGCGTGCTGCTGCGCAGCAACAGCAGCACCCCCAAGCTGGCGCTCAGTGCGGAGCCCAGCAGCACACCAATCTTGACCTGCGATGCATAGGCCGCAGCGGCCCCTTCAAACGCCAATGAGCCAATGAACAAGCTCATGGTAAAGCCCACGCCGCACAACACCGCAACACCGGCAAATTGCAGCCAGCTGCTCTGATCAGGCAGACGCGCGCCGCCAAAGCGGATCAACAACCAAGAAAAACAAAAAACCCCCAACGGCTTGCCCACCAACAAGCCCGCAGCAATGCCCAAGGGCACGGTTTGCAGCAGCGTCTGAACGCTGACATCACCCAAAAACACCCCCGCGTTGGCAAATGCAAATACCGGCAGAATCAGGTACGCCACCCACGGGTGCAAGGCGTGCTCGGCGGTTTGCAGGGGCGAGCCACCTTTGCCATCAGCCATCGGAATCGCCAGCGCGGTGACCACCCCGGCCAGGGTGGCGTGAATGCCGGACTTGAGCACACACACCCAAATCACCAGCCCCACGATCACATAAGGCCCAATCGCCACGACCTTCAGTCG
>JBGSRY010000573.1:0-7183 GCA_041737325.1 Rhodoferax sp.
AGCGGCAACCCGGCCCACGCGCTGGCCAACGCCGTGCCCTACCTGCAAGCCTTCGGCCACACCGTGCTGGCCTGGATTTGGTTGGATATTGCACTGGCTGCACGGCAACCAGATGCTTCTATTTCTATAGCTTCTTGCTCAGGAATAACAAGGGCTACAGCCTATTTTTATCACTATGAATTGCCCAAGATCGGGGCTTGGCTGCAGGTGGTGAAGGCGGTTGATCTGACCTGTGCGCAGATGGGGGAAGAGGAGTTTTGATGGCCCGTTCAGTTGCAACACGGCGCTTTGTCTGTGTTATCGCAGCAAAAGGGTAGGGATGGTGGCTGCGCGCAACAGGTCAGCGGTTTTGCTGCTGAACAGCAGGCTTCGCAACGGGGAGTGACTGAATCCGCCCATGATCAGCATGTCAACCGCCTGATGTTTCACCGTCTTGGCAATGGTGTGTTCGGCATCACCGGGAATCAACAGTGTGTTCACATCAAAACCAGAATGCTCCAGCGTGGTCTTGGCCCAATCAAGTTTCTGGGGGGCATCCGGGGTTGGCTTGCCTGACATCAGCAGTGTGATGGGCAGACCCCGGAACAACGGGCTATGGGCTACCATTTCCACACCACGCCGGGTCACCATCCCGCCGTCAAAGGCAATCATCACGCGCCCAGGCTCCTTGAAGCCTTCGGTCACGGTCAGAATCGGTTTGTGCAAGGCCCGCACCACGCGCTCAACGTTGCGCCCCAGGTCGCGTTGCGTTGTTTCGGCAGCCTCGCCACGGCGTCCCAAAACCAGCAGACGCACGCCGTCTTCTTGTTCCACCAGCGTTTCCTCCAATTCACCATGGCGCTGGCGCACATCAACCTGTTCTACGCCCGTTGCAACGGCCTGCTGGCGCAATTGGTTAAGAAATATACGCCCTTGCTCACTGGCGTTTTTGGTGCGGACTTCATCATCGGCAGACAGCTTGGTCAGCAGGTGCTCTTGCGCATCAATGCCGATGATCCCGCTGTGATCATCGCCTGAACCCAATTCAGGGTGACGGTCAATCACGTGCAAAAACTCAAGAGGTGCGTCCATACGCAGCGCAGCCCATGCAGCGTAATCGGCCACGTAATCTGCAAAGTGGGATTGGTCTACGCAGGCCAGTACTTTGTTTTCGATATTCATGGTCTCGTTTCCTTTTAATGGCCCAGCAACATGTCTTCTGCACCGTCTTTGTCATGCACGGCGAACTTGTCGACGAGGGTGGCGCTGGCCTGGTTCAGACCAATCACTTCGACCTCTGTGGCTTCGCGTCGGAACTTGATCACCACCTTGTCCAAAGCGCTGACAGCGGTGATGTCCCAGAAGTGGGCGCGACTCACGTCAATGCATACTTTCTGAATGACCTCCTTGTAGTCAAAGGCATTGATGAATCGTTCAGCTGAAACAAAAAACACCTGGCCGGTGATGGTGTAGGTGCGGATGCGTCCCTCATCTTCGGTGCGCGATGTCACACGCAAAATTTGCCCCACTTTGTGCGAAAAGAAGAAGCCCGACAACAGCACCCCGGCCAGCACGCCTTTGGCCAAATCGTGCGTTCCAACCGTCACCACCACGGTTGCCAGCATCACAACGCTGGAGCTTTTGGGGTGCGTATGCAGATTGCGGATCGAGGCCCAGTTGAAGGTTCCGATGGACACCATGATCATCACCGCGACCAGCGCCGCCATCGGGATACGGGCAACCCAGTCGCCCATGAAGACCACCATCAGCAATAAACAGACACCTGCAGTCAGGGTTGAAAGACGGCCACGGCCGCCAGATTTCACATTGATAACCGACTGGCCAATCATGGCGCAGCCAGCCATGCCACCCAGCAGGCCAGCTGCGATGTTGGCGACACCTTGGCCCATGCATTCACGATTTTTGTTGCTATTGGAATCAGTCAGGTCATCAACGATGGAGGCAGTCATCATCGATTCCAGCAGCCCCACAACAGCCAGGGTTGCCGAGACCGGCAGGATGATCTTGAGCGTTTCCAGGCTCCAAGGCACTTCGGGCAGCAGAAACAGCGGCAGGCTATCAGGTAGTTTGCCCATGTCGCCCACGGTGCGAATGTCCAGACCCAGCAATACGGACAAGGCCGTCAACACGAGGATGGCCACCAGCGGTGACGGTACAGCCTTGGTGACATAGGGAAAGAGGTAGATGATGCCCAACCCAGCCCCAGTCATGGCATACACGTGCCAGCTCACAGCGGTTAGTTCAGGCAACTGCGCCATAAAAATCAGGATAGCCAGCGCATTGACAAACCCGGTGATGACCGAGCGCGACACAAAACGCATCAACGCGCCAAGCTTGAGCCAGCCGGCCAGAATTTGCAGCACACCGGTGAGTACGGTAGCGGCAAGCAGGTACTGCAGGCCATGTTCTTTGACCAAGGTCACCATCAGCAACGCCATTGCACCTGTAGCCGCAGAGATCATGCCCGGACGACCACCGGCGAAGGCAATGATGGTTGCAATGCTGAACGCGGCGTAAAGACCAACCTTGGGATCAACACCCGCAATAACCGAAAAAGCAATGGCCTCAGGGATGAGTGCAAGCGCCACAACCAGGCCCGCCAGCAAATCGTTTCGGACATTGGAAAGCCAGTCCTGGCGTAAGGATTTCATCATGCATTGATTCCAGTGTGAATGCCAGACTGCGGGTGGCAGTTGCGGTGAACCCAAGACGTGGGTGCGGTTTGGTGTGACGGGCAAAAGCTTTTAACGGCTCCACCAAATTGAATTTATGGCTTGATTTTAGACTGTGCCCAACTGGGCTAATAACTTGAATTTGCCCAAGCTTTTGCACTGAAACAGGCATCGTCCCAAATTTGAATCTGGTTTTTTCCCGCGTGCTTGGCGCTGTACATGGCCATGTCGGCGTATCGGGTTAGCGTTTCAACATCTTGTGCGTGTTCTAGATAGGTGGCAATGCCGATGCTGCCCGATATCTGGACGCTGCCCTGCGGCAATTCAAATGCAAGGTTCAAACTGCGCAGCAATTCGGTGGCCACTATAACGGCGGATTCAGGGTTGGCGATGTCGGGCATGATCACACCAAATTCATCGCCACCCATGCGTGCCACAGTGTCACTGCTGCGCACCCGGTCTTTCAGGCGCTGCGCCACTTGCTGCAACAGTGCATCACCGGCGGCATGTCCAAGCCCATCATTCACCGCTTTAAAACCGTCCAGGTCCAGCCACAAAATAACCGCGCCGGTGGCACGTCGCTTGGCCAAACTCAGTGCCTGTGAACAGCGATCCCAAAACAGGTTTCGATTAGGCAAACCGGTTAATGCATCGTGATGCGCCAGTGTCCACAGTTGCTCTTGTTGCTGGTGACGCGCGGTGGCATCGGCCAGCACCACAATGCTGCCGCTGTCCGTGAGCAAACCTGCCTGTTGAACCCTGAGCCAGCTGGCTGAACACCATAAGTTGGTGCGATTCAAACGTAATTCGAGTTCTTGTACTTGATCGTTTTGATACTGTCGAATCCAGGCTACTTCAGCTCGGTCACGGTCATCAGGGTGCACAAAATCCAGCAGATGGCGGCCCAGTGCCTGCTCCGGTTGTCGGCCGGTCAACGTGCAGCCATTGGCGTTGAGGTAGCGGCAACGGCCGTTGTCATCAAATTCAAGTACGCCCACGGGTGCAATGGCCAGCAACACCTGTAAATGTTGTTTCTTGAAGGCCAATTCCTGGTTCACCTGGTGCAATTCCTGGGTGCGTTGCGACACTTTGGCCAGCAGTTCCTTGTTGTAATTGCGCAGCACAATTTTGGCGCGATGCGCCCGTGTGATGTCGGTGGCCGTACCCCGGTAGCCGGCCAGTTCACCTGATTCGTCCCACACCGGCAGCGCGTTGATTTGTATCCAGCGTGGCTCGTTTGCCGTATTGTTCAGGCGTAGTTCAATGTGCTTGATGGCAAGCCGTTTGGCAACCAGTTGCTCCAGCGCCTGCAGGTGTGGCTGTGGTTCGTGGCCCAGCACCACACGCCACGTCTGCCCCGCCACAATCGGCAAATGTTTGGCCAGCCGACCGTTGACACGGCTCAGGCGGCCTTCTTTGTCGGTTTCCCACAGCAGATCATTGGAGACGCTGGCAAAGTCCTTGTAGCGTGCCATGAGTCGATTTTTGGCTCCAACAGCGCCGCCCAGCCACAACCCCACCAGCGCAATGGCCATCATGACCATCTGGTACTGCAGCGCCAGCGCCTGCTGATTAAAAAGCGCCAGCAGCAACACCAGCCCGGTGTCGAGCAGCATCACAGCCAACACCGCGCTTTTCAGGCCAAAGCACAAACTCAAACCCGCTAACGGTAACAACAGCAGCAGCACGAAAAGCGGTAAATGTGGGACAAGATTCAGCACATAGGGCAGTCCAAACGCGGCGCACAAACCGAGTGCACAAAACAGCACGGTGGCCACGTCCGGCTTGATTTTTTGCGCTTTGCGTGTGTTGTGCGAGCCATGTGCTGGGTGCTTCCATCGACCACGTTCCAGGTAATTGCGCAATTTGGGCCACACGCGCACGATCAGCAAGGGGGCCAGGGTGATGATGCCAATCAAGTCCCCCACGAACCACGAGAAAAATGCTGGCAGCGCTTGCGCGGGTGCAATCAGTCCACCATAAACCAAATGCACCGTGCCGACACCTGCACCAGATGCTGCGGCCAGCAGGGCAGCCGACAGAAAAACTAAGCTATCAACCGGCTGGGTTAGATTCCACGCCGCTTGCTTGCGCCAGCGCAGCGGGAAAATGATGAGTGCATAGGCTATTGGCAACATACACCAGTCGTACACCAGCCAAGCCATTTGGCTGGATAGGAAACCATCAAAACGAAAATCAGAAACTGCTATTTGTTGCGCATTGGCCAGCAAAATGGCGGTAAGTTCGGCCAACACCGCCGGCCAGCCCAGCAACAAAAATGCACTGAAGCGGAAGCCGGCGGGCAAGAACCATGAACTTGCGCCGCCCAACACATCCATCAGCTTGGCTCCGTACCACATACCAAGCCACAGCACGATGTAGCCCACAAAGAAGACTACAAACCTGCGCCTCGGGGTTGCATTTGAAAGCAAGGACTTGAGATGAAGGCTCATGAGGTGGATAAGCTTACCTCTATTTCCGATACTTAACATAATATACAGATTGCACAGCAGGACTATCGAGTGATAGGGCTGTAGCCTCTGCATTTGGTGCATATCCAGCTATTGAAACGATAGCTAGAATCATCAATGTCACAGCGTGAGAAAAGCCTGTTTGCAGGCGCATGGCGATGCGTTGCCAAAGTAACTTTGCATCGTCGTTGGTTGCGCGCTCTGCCTGCAGTTGCGCGGCCAGCAAATCAATCTCCATAGGATCAATATTCCCAAGATCAGCAAGCCGAGCAAGCGTTTTGTCGTCTGGCCTGCTGCGCCCGTGACGATAGTTTGCAATAGTGTTTGGGGTCATTTTCAGGAACTTCGCCAGCTTGTAATCTGAGCTAAGCCCGTGTCGTGATTTGACCGCGTCGATAAGTCCGTCAACTGTTTGCATATCCAGTCCTTTTGGTTGGTTTCTGTACGTACGGATATTAGGCATAAAGTCACCTGCGCACAATGACACAAAAATAGTTTGTTGCACAAAGGCCCTTTGTGCTAAAGTCACCCCCGCTCACCGACCTTTTTGCCTAAATCCGGCATCCTCGCAAGGTTTGTTTCGGGTCGGTGGGCCCTCTCTCTGAGAGGCCAGAGGGTGACGGTAGAGGAAAGATCATGCAAACAAACCATCGTGCACGTCTGGTGCTGCGCGGCGCTCTGCCGCCCATGCAGCACATCACCACACCAAACCCCGACCGCTTGCCATGCTGGGAACTCACCTTCCTCTGCGCTGGCCATGCGTTCAAAGCCATCGCACGGGCCCGTAACAGCCAAGCCGCCGCCGCTGAGGTCTTGATTGAGCTGGCTACCCAGTGCCCCGAATTCGATCCAGAGAGCGCCCGCCTTGTGGCTGCGGTGCAGACGCTATGAACGAAGACATCACGCACGCGTATTCGTCCCATGGAACATCGTGCTGGTGGTCCAGGTGGAGCATAGTTGGTGCCCCGAATCGCTGGCATGTAGCCATCTCGACAGAGCAACGCCTCTGTTTTTTGTATGCCAAAGCATTGGCAGTCGTTGACGATTTTGGCAACCTGGTGACCGTGCCAAGCAGCGGAATATGACGTTCAAAGCCACTATAAACCTGCCCGATTTCTTGCTTTTGCACCGTAGGGAAATGCTTGCCGCGCTGAACACTGGCTGCCGTACATGCATGTCACTGTCTTGGCTGATCGCCGTTCATAGCGATTTCAAAACAGGTTGGTTTTTAGGATCGTATGCGCGGCTGCAGGCCCTCATGACACCGCCAAAACCTGAGCGCGGCCCCCAGCCGCTTGGCCCCTCACTGAAGGAAGTACGCACGGCCATTGACAAACTGATTGCGGCTGGTGTGCTGTGGCGTGATGCCACAAACCTGCACAACAAGCAGCTTCGTCTTCGTATTTGGCCGCGTGATGTTGAAGCCGCGTCTGAAGACTTAACGGGCAGTTATCTGGGCAGGGTTACCAACAGTTAAATTCAATACCCCCTACCCCCAAAAATGATGGTAGTTATCCACAACCCGAAGCCAAAAAATCCGCACAGGCAAAAATATCAGCCATCCTTGAGGATACACGCGCCAAAGGCATCCTAAAAAGTCAGCCACGGACATCGGTGCGGGGTGACCATCAACAGCCCCCCACGGGGGGTGTGTAAATCCCCCAGGGCTACGCCCTCGTTCGGCACTTCGTGTCCGAACTCACCCACGTACCCCCCGGCCCCCTCTACGCGAGGGGGAGAAACAGCCAGTTGAATTCAGGAATGCAGGGAAACTTTTCAGGGGTAGCCAATTGGGCGTGATACGGCACAGGGGTCACCAGAACGGCCTACAGCGCGTTTTTTTGACATGGCCTAGGGGTAGCCATGGCCCGTACAGAAAAACGGCTTAAATCGGTCATAATCCGTTCACCTTGCGGATATGCCGGATCAACCTGGAGTTGATCCCATGACACCTGATGTTTTTGTTGCCCAGCTGCGCAAAATTGCCGCCGATGCGCGCTACCACCCCGAGCCTGCCATTGCCGTGGCGCTGCTGGCACA
>JBGSRY010000574.1:0-4369 GCA_041737325.1 Rhodoferax sp.
CGCCGTGGTGGTGTGACCCGCTTCGGTCAAGCCCTCCGGATTTTTGTAGCCCGTGGCTTTCATGCCCAACACCTTGGCCTGGTCGTTCATCAGCTGCACAAACCGCTCAACCGAGCCGCCTACCCCTTCGGCCAGCGCCACGGTGGCATCGTTGCCACTTTGCACCACCATGCCTTTGATCAAATCCTCCACCGGAACTTGCATTTTGGGGTCAATGAACATGCGCGAGCCTGGCATCTTCCAGGCACGCTCACTCACCGGCAGCGTTTGCTTGAGGTCGATTTTTTTGCTGCGCAACGCATCGAACACCAGATACGCGGTCATCAATTTGGTCAACGATGCCTGCTCTACCGGCGCATCCATGTCCTTGGCCGCCAGAATTTGGTTGGCCGTGACATCCAGCAGTAAATAAGAACGTGCGGCCATTTCAGGCGGCTGCACAGTTTGCGCAAAAGCCGACAAACACACCAGTGCGGCCAGCGATACAAGTATTTTTTTCATGAAGAGGTCGTCCAGACGATGAGGTCTGGGATGGGGTTATTACTATAAAATATGTAGCTGTCTGCCCTTTATTTACAAGGGCTAGAGTGCTAAATGATACTGATTTATCGACCGAGATGCGGCGGTGTCAACAGCCGTTGCACCACTTGGCCATGCTTCAAATGCGATTCGACAATTTCATCAACGTCGCTGTCGTCCACATAGCTGTACCACACAGCCTCGGGATACACCACCGCCACCGGGCCGGCCGCGCAACGGTCCAGGCAACCGGCTTTGTTGACCCGAACCTGCCCTGGGCCAGCCAGCCCGGCCGCTTTAACCTGGGCCTTGCAGCGCTCAAACGCTGCTTGTGCATTGTGCTGGGCACAGCAAGCCTCACCATTTTTGCGCTCGTTCAGACAAAAAAAGATGTGCCGCTGGTAGTAGCTGGCAGCTGGAATAGCCTCTGCGGGTGCGGCTTTGGGGGGGGCAATAGGTTCAGTCATGGGTTGGATTTTAGGTTTTTAGCGTCTTGCCCCACAGCAGCCCCAGCACATACACCAGCGTGGCAAAAGGCCACAGCCACCCCAGCCACTGCGCCAGGCCATGGAAACGAATGAATTGCCCCTGCTCCCAAGAAAACAGGGTCTGCTCAAAATAAGGCCCAACCGCGCTCTGGTTGATCAGACTCAAATCGACACCCAACGCCAACAACGCCAGGGCGGCACAGGCACGCCGGGGCGCGCCCAGCAAAACGCCAGCGACCAGGGCGGCACTTGCAAGCGCCACTTTGACCGGTAAATTCAGCCACACCCAGGCGTAAGCCGGTCCAAAACTCAAGGCGTTGCTCAGCGCCGTGGCCGCCACGCCCAGCAGCAGCAGCCAAACCAAAAACAACGCACGCCGGGCGCTGGAACGAATGATGCAATACCCCAGCAAACACGGAATCAGCACCCCCAGACACACACACAACCACTCCACGGCAGGCAACATGGGCTGCAACTCCAGGTCACGCACGGGGAGCCATTCGATCAAAGGACTGTCTTCCAGTGCCAGCGCCAACACCGACTCCAGCCGCTCCATCACCTGCCCCAAGCCAAACGGCAGCACCGCCGGGAACAACAACGCCAAGGGCCACAACGTCAGCAGCACCAAAGCGCCGCGCGCCTCCTCCACAAACCATTGCGCTCTGAAGCGACTCCAACGCTGCAGCCAGCCGTGTCGTTCCAGCCACCAGGCGCAACCGGCACCAAGCCCCGCGCCGGCCACATTGAGCAACAAATCCAAATTGGAAGGCACCCGCTGCGGCAGGTAAACCTGCAGGGTTTCCAGCGTCAGTGACAACACCAGCGCGACGGCAATGGGCAGGCGCAGCGCATACGTCGCGCGGCCGGTGCGCAAGGCGCTCAAGGCCAGAAAAAATCCCAAAGGCATATAACCCAGCAGGTTGGAGACCACATCAAAGCCAGTCCAATACCGGGGCAAAGCAGCGCTCAAAAACCACCAAGGCTCGACCCCTTGATCGCGCCAGTTGGCAAAAGGGTACAGGCTGGCATAGACGATCAGCCCGGTGTATACCAGCGCCAGCGGCCAGGCGGAAGTCTTGTGCGTCGGCATGGGGCAGTCCAGGTGTAGGGATACGTCCAAGCAAAAAAAACCCCAGCACAATGGCTGGGGTAGAAGCCTATTTGCTGTCACACATCAAGGCCCCGCTCAGGGAGGAAAAGCGGGGAGCAGTAAACTGCTCGGTGCGTAATTTACCAAAAATAATCGCAATATTCAACTCAAGACCAAAAAATTGTCAGACCCGACCAACCTTTGATAAGGAAACCCTCCCCATGACCCCCTACGCCGCCTATCCCATGGGCCGCCCGCGCCGCCTGCGCCGCGACACGTTTACCCGCAACCTGGTGCGCGAGCATGCCCTGAGCGCGCATGATTTCATTTACCCGGTGTTTGTCGTTGACGGCAAGCAACAGCGCCAGGTGGTGACCTCCATGCCCGGGGTTGAGCGTTTGAGTCTGGACCTGTTGCTGCCCGTGGCTGAAGAATGCGTGCAACTGGGCATACCGGTGATGGCACTGTTTCCGGTGGTCGATCAGGCCCTGAAAACCCCTGATGGGCGCGAGGCCTTTAACCCGGACGGCCTGGTGCCCCGCGTGGTGCGCGCCCTGAAAAAAGAATTTCCCGATCTGGGTGTGATGACCGACGTGGCGCTGGACCCCTTCACCAGCCACGGCCAGGACGGCCTGCCCAGCCCGGACCCGAAAGAAGACGGCTACATCATGAACGATGAAACCGTGGAAGTGCTGGTCAAACAAGCCCTGTCACACGCCGCCGCCGGGACTGACATTGTGGCCCCCAGTGACATGATGGACGGGCGCATTGGTGCCGTGCGCCAGGCGCTGGAGGCCAACCATTTCATCCACACCCGCATCATGGCCTACAGCGCCAAATACGCCAGCGCGTTTTACGGCCCGTTCCGCGAGGCCGTGGGCTCGGCCGGCAATTTGGGCAAAAGCAACAAAAAGGTCTACCAAATGGACCCCGGCAACAGCAACGAGGCGCTGCGTGAAGTGGCGCTGGACATTGCCGAAGGGGCTGACATGGTGATGGTCAAGCCCGGCCTGCCGTACCTGGACATCGTGCGCCGTGTCAAGGATGAATTCAAAGTGCCGACCTTTGCCTACCAAGTCAGTGGCGAATACGCCATGCTCAAGGCCGCCGCGCAAAACGGCTGGCTCGACCACGATGCCGTCATGCTCGAGAGCTTGCTCGGGTTCAAACGCGCCGGGGCCGACGGCATCTTGACCTACTTTGCCCGCGAGGCCGCCAGATTGCTACAAAAATAATAGCTGTATGCCCTTGTTATACAAGGGCTATAGGCTAATTTATTATATAAATCAAGCACCTGACACGCATGCGTCTTTTTTCCATCCACGGCAACCAGGTCAGTGAAATCCTGTCCGATGCGCTGCCACCCGCACTGGATGACGTGTGCCTGCCCGCGCAAGGCTACCTGTGGCTGTCCTGCACGCGCCCACAGCTGGAACAAGCGCAGGCACACATTCAGGCCACCTTGCAACGCCTGTGCACCCTGCAACTGGTGGACTTGCACGTCTCGGATTTGCTCAATGCACAGCTGCCGTCACGCTACGACTACACCTCGCAATACGACCTGCTGGTGTTCCGGCGCTTGAGTGCACGCGAGCCCGACAGCGACACGCCCGAGCGCAACGGCCTGCGCATCAGCCCACGTGGTGGGCCGCCGATTTTGCGCCGCATTGACACCAGCCCGGTCGGCTTTGTGGTGTTTGACCGGGTGCTGCTGAGCGTGCATCCGCAAGACTGCAACGTGCTTGACAGTTATGCCCAACGCCTGCTGGCTTGCAGCGACAGCCAGGCGGCGGAGCCCACGGTGGGCGACCTCCGCTCCACCGGGGCCCGCGGCGTGCCCGCCAACCCGGCCGATCTGATGCTGCGCATCGTCAACCACATGGTGGACGGTTTTCTGGCGCTACGCCGCGAACTCAGCACCCAGCTCGACCACTGGCAAACCGAGCTGCTCAACCCCCAAACCCGCTTCAACAACTGGGCTGCCCTGCTCGATGCACGCCTGGCGCTGCACCAGCTTGACGAACTGTGCGAAGACCAGCACAGCGCCATGCAGGATTGGCTGGAAGCCTTGAAAACCTGGCCCGAGAGCGACAGTTTTCTGAGCCAGCATGCACGCGACCTGCTGCAGGTGCGCAGCCGCGACGTGCTGGAGCACATTGAGCGCGTGGTGCACCACGTGCGCCGCCTGGAGCAAAACGCTGAAACCGCCGTGCAAATGCACTTCAACGCTCAAAGCCACCGCACCAACGAGATCATGCGCACGCTCACCGTG
>JBGSRY010000579.1:0-9373 GCA_041737325.1 Rhodoferax sp.
CGGTTTCCAGCGTCAGCGTCGGGTTGGGGCCGGTGGGGGCGTTGATGGACAGCAGGTACAAAAATTGTTCGTGCCGTGCGCCTGGCTCGGGGCGCGTGACGCTGGTGGTAGGCTCGGCAGGGGCGGCGTGCGCCAGGTCATCAAGCCAGCGGGTGACCTGTTTTTCAGCCTCCAGCTGCGCTTCGGCCTGGCGTTTGGCCAGGTCTTTTTGGCGTTGGGCGGCCAGCTCTTTTTCAGTCAGTGGTTTGAAGCTGGGCGGCTGCGTGGTCTGACCCAGGATGTGCTGGCCTTTGTAGGCCGCCTTGATCATCAACGCCACGCCGTGTTTGCACTGGTAGCCTACCGGGCAGCTGCAGTCGCTGTCCCAGTCCAGCACGCGGCCGTCGGGGCTGCGTTTGACTTCCACCGACACGGTGTAGGGGTGGCGCGCCGTGCCTTGCACCTCGCCGGTCAACAGCCACACGTCTTTGAGCGGTTCGATGCGCAAGTCGAGCACGCACTGGGTGCGGTAAATCTCCAGCGCGCGCGCATAGGTGGTGGTGTTGCAGCGCTGCACCAGCGTGGGCAGATCCAGCCAGAGCCCGGGGGTGGGTTGAAAACTTTGCATAAAACAGGGCTGTAGCCCTTGTAAATAATGGGCTAGCAGCTATTTAATTTATAGTATTTAGACGGTTTGCCCGAGCGCGTGACCGGCTTGCTGGTCGGCGTGGTAACTGCTGCGCACCATGGCCCCGACGGCGGCGTGGCTGAAACCCATCTCATAGGCCTTGGCTTCGAACATCTTGAACACGTCCGGGTGCACGTAGCGCTTGACGGTCAAGTGTGCGTTGCTGGGGGCCAGGTACTGGCCGATGGTCAGCATGTTGATGCCATGGGCGCGCATGTCACGCATCACGTCCAGAATTTCGTCGTCGGTCTCGCCCAGGCCGACCATCAGGCCGCTTTTGGTTGGCACATCCGGGTGCAGCGCCTTGAACTTTTGCAGCAGGTTCAGGCTGAATTGGTAATCACTGCCAGGGCGCGCTTCCTTGTACAGGCGCGGGATGGTTTCCAGGTTGTGGTTCATCACGTCGGGCGGGGCGGCTTTCAAAATTTCAAGCGCGCGGTCGTCACGGCCCCTGAAGTCGGGCACCAGCACCTCGATTTGCGTTTGCGGTGACTTTTCGCGGATGCTTTGAATGCAGGCCACAAAGTGCCCCGCGCCGCCGTCGCGCAGGTCGTCGCGGTCCACGCTGGTGATCACCACGTATTTGAGCTTGAGCTGGGCGATGGTGTTTGCCAGGTTGACCGGTTCATTCACATCCAGCGGGTCGGGGCGGCCGTGGCCAACATCGCAAAACGGGCAGCGCCGCGTGCATTTGTCGCCCATGATCATGAAGGTGGCGGTGCCCTTGCCAAAACACTCGCCAATGTTGGGGCAGCTGGCCTCTTCGCATACGGTGACGAGTTTGTTGGCGCGCAGCACGTCTTTGATTTCGTAGAAGCGCGTGCTGGGGCTGCCTGCCTTGACGCGAATCCAGTCTGGTTTGCGCAAAATGTCACCCTGCACCACCTTGACCGGAATGCGTGACAGCTTGGCAGCAGATTTTTGCTTGGCCAACGGGTTGTAGTCTTGTTGCGACTGAGCCTCGCGCACGGTGGGGTTGAGCGCCACAGTGGCCTGCTCAACAGGGTGCGATGGTGCTGCGGCGTTGGGGGTTTGCAGGGTGTTTTGGTTCATAAGTGTCCGGGGCTTTGTCAGGGGGCAAGGTAGGCGGCGAGCTTCTGGCTAAGCACCTGGGCGGCCTCGTCCCAACTGACGGAAACGCCGATTGTAAAAAGATCTATGGTCTGCAAGCCTTGGTACCCACAGGGGTTGATACGCAAGTAGGGTTCCAGGTCCATCGCCACGTTCAGCGCCACGCCGTGGTAAGTGCAATTGCGGCTGACTTTGATGCCCAATGCGCCAATTTTGCCGAGGCCGGTGAAGTCAGGGCTGGCATTTGGCTTTAACCCAGAAAATTCGGGGTCAGAGCCGTTCCGCTGCGCGGCCGGATCCGACCCCGAATTTTCTTGCGCCGTTGGCATATCGGTGCGCAACGGCTCTGACCCCGTTTCTGCAGCGATGTTGATTTTTCTTTGGGGCCGTTGCGGCAAAAGCGCATGTGATGCCGGATCATCCAGCCTCACATAAATCCCCGGCGCTCCGCCCACGCGGTGCCCGGTCACACCAAAGTGCAGCAGCGTGCGTATCACCGCTTCTTCAATCCGGTAGACGTATTCCTTGACGAAGTAGCCGCGGCGTTTCAGGTCCAGCAGCGGGTAAGCCACCACCTGCCCGGGGCCGTGGTAAGTGACTTGGCCGCCCCGGTTGGTTTGCACCACGGGAATGTCGCCGGGGTTGAAAATATGCTCTTTTTTGCCAGCTAGTCCTTGTGTATAAACCGGAGCGTGCTCACAAATCCATAGTTCATCAGGTGTGTTTTCAATGCGCTCGGCGGTGAACGACTGCATTGCAGAGTAGGTCGGTTCATAAGCCACCAGGCGGCCCAAATCAATGGGGGTCAGAGTCGAATTGTTTTCCATGTTTTTTGTGTTGGATGCGATTTAATTGAAATCTGACCCCAATTAATTTCCAATTAATTTAACAGTTGATCGAGTTGGCTGGCCATGCCGACACCGGCACGGTCTTTCACCACATAAGCAAACACGCAGCGCCCGCCGCTGGTGCGCGCCCACAACTCACCTACCTGGCGTTTTTCGATCTCATACGGGTCACTGAGCAAATGCGCGCCTTTGTACTCCACCACGGCGATGCGGCCGTCTGTCAGTTCAGCCACAAAGTCGGGGTAAAAGCGCCCGCGTGAGGTGGCCAGACCAAAGCCGCAGGGGGCGGTGTCGAGGTTGCGCACCCAGTGTTGGACGGCAGGGTGATGGTCCAGCAACTGAGCGCAGGCAAATTCTTCGCCACCGTCTTTCAAATCCGCCAGCACCGGGTAAAAGTGCTTGGCAAACTGGTAGCGCCCGGGGTAGCGCGAGCCCGCGGGGGCGGGGTAACGGTTGGGCTCAAACACCAGCAGGTGCTGCCAGTCGGGCGCAATTTGCCAGGCTTCCTCCAACACCAGCTGGCGAAACTGCGTTTTGGCAGCGCGGTCTTTCAGGTCGCCCACATGGGCTTCTATGTCTTGCGCCAGTTTGAAGCGTGCCTTGGCCAGGGCCACCAGTGACAGGCCTTTTTCATGCAGCAGGTGGTTGACCACCGCCGCAAAGTAGCTGCGGCGCTGGGTTTGGGTGAATTCGGGCAGTTTTTGAAACAGCGATTGGTCTAGCCAGCGCACCAGGTCGTCAGCGGTGATGGTGCTTGAGCCATAGTCAAAAGCGATTTGGTTGGCGTCGGCTGCGCGCATCTGCACGTGTGCGTCTTTGAGGTAAATCTCAAACGTGTTGGACTGCTCTACCACGTGAAAGCCGGGCAACTGCACTGCGTCGGGCTTAAGCAGGTCAATTTCTATGGTTTCCAGCACGGCTTCGCGCTCCAGCGGCCAGAGCTGACTTTGCGTTGTGGTGCGATACGCCAGGCCGGGCACCGGAGCGAACTGTGCGCCGCGCGAGGCGGGCGCGGCCTGGGCGCACACCAACGCGTTGTGTTCGGCCACTTTGTCACGCACCTGCGCCTGCTTTTTGGCACCGCGCACTTGAGCCAGCAGCGCGGTCTCCAGCGCGGCAGAAATCGGGCCAGTGACCTGCACGCTGGCGCTGCCTGCCACCTGCACCGCGCTCACCCCAGCCATGTCCAGCAGTTCGGGTGAGGTTGGGATTGATTCAAAAATAGTAGCTACTTGCGCATAGTCTGCAAGGGCTGCAGGCTGATTTGTCTCAAACAAAGGCAACACGCTTTGTTGCACGATCATGGAGGCCACATCCAGCGCTTCAAAACCCATATGGTTGATCAGCCGGTCGGCCAGCTCGTGCGCAGCGCTGGAAAATTTGGCCTCGCAGACATGGGCATAAGCCTTGTTCAGTGCCGCACGGCCACGCCGTTTGGCGTAGGGCATGCGCAGCACGCGGCCCAGCAGTTGCTCGACCGCCGTGGCGCTGGACAGCTTTTGCAGCGAACACAGCACGTAGGCAAACGGGCAGTCCCAACCTTCGCGCAGGGCTTGCACGGTGATGACAAAACGCACCGGGCAAGTGCGTGCGCTCAAGTCCAGGCCGTCGAGTTCGCGGGTGTCGCCGGTAGCCACCACGATCTGATCTGCGGCAATGTGCAGCTCGTCTTGCAGGTGCTGGCGCAAGGCTTCTGGTGGCACGTCGTCGTTGGCGTTTTGCGCCTGAAACAGCACGATGGGGCGCAGGTAGCCGTTGCCAGCGGCTTCGTCCTTGAGGGCTTCGGCCTCCAGTGCGCGCTGGGTTTGCACAGCGGCAAACACCGCTTGCGGCCAGCCCTGCGGGTGCTCGGCCAGGGCAATCGGCAGCTTGACCATGCTCTCTGCGGCCAGTTCTTGCGCACTGACGTGGTACAGCACGTTGGTTTTACCAGCTGAACTTGTGGTGTGAGGGGTGGCGGTCAGCTCCAGAATGATGCTGGGGTTCAGACGCTTCAAGGCGGTAAAACTCTTGTCGGTTTTGGTGTTGTGCGCCTCGTCCACGATGACGATGGGCTCGTGCAGTGCCAGCCAATTGACCAGGCTCCAGCGCGGCTGACCTGCAAAACCTTTCAAAAGCCCACCTTTGCTGTCCGCAGCGGCCTCGGAAGCCGTGACCACGGCATCGGGCAAGCTGTGCAAGCTCTGCAAGCGTGCCTCAGTGCAGCCCTTGAAGTGCCGCTCAAAGCGTTCCGAGAAGCTGTACACGTTGCGTTTGTCGGTGTCGTCAATGCGAAAGCTCTGGATGGTGGCCACCACGATGACGGCACGCTGGCCCCAATCAGACGGCGCAATATGCGCCACGTCGTCAAGTTCGCACACCTGCACACCCGCACCATAGGCCGCTTCCAGCGCCTCGCGGTACGGGTGACCAGCCGTTTGCAGGCACTTCAGCGTCTGGCTGCGAATGGTGTCGCTGGGCACCAGCCACAGCACCACCGGCGCATCGGATGCCAGCCACTGGCGCGCCAGCAGCGGCACAGCGTGCGCGGCCATGATGGTTTTGCCACCGCCGGTGGGGATGCGCAGGCACACGCAGGGCACTTCGCCAAACGGCTCTGGGCTGTAAGGCCTGCCACTCAGTTCACCAAACGCCAGTGCCGGGCCTTTGAGCTGGGCAGCGCGGGAAAACGCCGCCAGGCTGTCGAGTGCGGCTTGTTGGTATGACTTGAGGGCTAGGGTGGTCATTGGTGTATGTTTTTGTGGATGTCAGTGTGAACAAGTGTGGATTATTTGCACCCCACAACATTATCCTAAGCTGTTGATTTGCATAGCAAATTCTTATTGCAGATTGCGTTTTTCGGTTAAATGATTGGTTAAATCAAAAAAATTTCAACGCAATTAACCGAAAAATCATGGCTTCAAAAGCTCCCATCGCCCGCCTTTGCCCTGTTGCGTTGCCACAATTTTCTGGCCGTCTAGCCCGCTCAAGCGAAGAGATGTCAGCAGATTTTTAACCTTGGCCTGTTTTTGTATCGTGGTTAGAGAATCAGGCAGCTTGTCAAGCAACAGCGCTTTGACTTCGGCCAGCGAGACTGATTTGAACTTCCTGATGTGCTGCAGGATAAGCGTCTTGTAGTAATGGTCGTCCAGCCCTTTGTTGCGGGTGTAGTCGGTGCGGGTGTCGGTGGCGTCCGCAATATTGGCAGAGACAAAAAAGTTGGGCTTGCGCCCTTCAATCAGCCTGGCCTTTCGCAAAACAGCTGCTTGTTCATCGGCTATGCGGTGCTTTTTTTGCACCCGGTCCAGCCAAATCACCTGCTCCAGCGGCAGGTCGGAGCGCTCGATGAGCAGCCGACTGTAGTTCTCGTCAATTTCCTGGCCGTAGATGTTGAACAGCGTCTCTCCCAGTGTCGACCCTTCATAGTCCGGCAACGGCAAGTAGCGCTTGCGCTGGCTGGTCACCATGTCGCGGATACCGTAGCCACCTTTGTCGATCATGCCGATGTTGTTCATGGCAACCGCTAACCAGTTGTTGCGGTAGACGCTGGGCGTACGCTCGCCGGTGAAATAGTCTTCGGGTTTGCCATCCACAAAGCCGCCAAGGTTGCTCAGGCGCAGCCGCCCCACCGTTTCCAGCACCACAATGCGCCCGGCCTGTTCGTAATCTTGATGTGCGATGCAGTTGTGCAGGCCCTCCAGGATGACTTTAATGTCATAGCGGGGCAACTCGATGGCCAGTAACTCTGTCGCCGGGAACAGCTTGATGTTGGGGTTGCGGATGTGCTGCCCCACCTCTGTGGTCGTGAGTAAAAACGGTGGGCCAAAATGTTTGGCAATACGCTCGTCGGGCACTTTCCAGGTGATTTCGGCGGTGCTGTTGGGCAGCAGCCCCACGCTCTGCGGCAGACCCAGCAACAGCAAGGCCGTGCGGGTGATCTTGCCGTGCAGGGTGATCTTGGCACGGTCCAGAAACTCTTCAGTACTCCAGTCCGTGATTTCCCTAGCCCAGCGCTCCTGCTGGTGCTTGGCGGCAAATTTTTCTCTGGCCTTGGCAATGGCCGTCTCATCTAGATCGGCCAAGGTCGCGTTAGGCACCAGCTCTGCACTCCAGTCCTGGCCTGCGATCAGCTCCGTCAAAATGCCGCGCAGCCGATCTGGGCGCAACTCCACCAGGCTGTCGCCATCGCGCTGCCAGGCCTTGTCGTGCGCCTGCACCGGTTGCCTGGAGGCATGGCGCGGCACATGCACCAGCCAGACCATCGCGCCGGTATCGCTGGTTTGCAAGGCTTCCACGCTTAGCCCCACGGAGGGTAGACCGGGCGTTTTGCCCAGAATGCGGTGAATGATGTTTTCTGGCGTGTAATCGGCAAAGTCTTGAATGCCGGTCACGGCCAGTGATTTGTCCATGACCCCGATGACGACGCAGCCGCCCTCCATATTGGCCAGCGCTGACACATACGACACCAGGTCTTCACCTTTGCGGCCTGAAATGTTGGATTTCAGACTGGCCCACTCTTTCCACTCGATGCGTTCGTCTTCTTTTGGAAAACGCGTTTTGATGAAGGCTTGCAACGCTTTGGCGGTCATGCTGCTGTTCATTGTTACCGTGCCTTCACGTCATACGGAATGTGCTTGAAGCTCACATTCGCCAGTTTCAAGCGTGCAGGCCCCAGGCGGCAGGCTTCGCCAAACACCAGCAGCGGCACGCTGGCGGCGGCTGCGCCGTGTACTTGGGCGTGCAGCGTCAGCAAGGCATCGAGCACCGCCTGAGTGAGCACATTGCCGCTGGCCGGGCGCTTGTCCTTGAGGATGCCGTTGAACAGCAGGTAGACTGAAAACTGCGCCGTTTTTATATAAAAAATAGGGCTGTAGCCCTCGTCATCATTGCGTAAGCAGCTATCTAATGTGTAGTGTGTTCCGAGGTAGGGCGTGTTTGGATGGGTCACATCAGCAGCCCAGGTGTTGCCGGTTTCCTGCTGCCAGATGAAGGCGGCCAGGGTGGCAAAACGTACCTCGGGGTGGATGCGCCCTTGCGCGTCAAACACCGGTGCGCCCAGGCGCATGAAACGAAAGCCGCCACCGTTCCATGTGCCAGCATCGGCAAAGAGCGTCCCTGCATCGCTTGCGTTTGGTCCCCAGCTGACCGCTTTGCTGATGCCGCCTTGCTCGCCGT
The DNA here is from genome assembly GCA_041737325.1 of Rhodoferax sp. Classification (GTDB taxonomy): domain Bacteria; phylum Pseudomonadota; class Gammaproteobacteria; order Burkholderiales; family Burkholderiaceae_C; genus Rhodoferax. The sequence goes on from JBGSRY010000579.1 coordinate 7,741, forward strand.
CAATCACCTTCTTAAGACGTGGCAGGCAGTGCGTGGCGGCGTGCTCGCCCATTTCGATGCCGATCCAGCGGCGGCCCATTTTGTGCGCCACGGCAGCGGTGGTGCCCGAGCCGAGGAAGCTGTCGAGGACGAGGTCGCCGGGGTTGGTGGCGATGTGGAGGATGCGTTGGAGGAGGCGTTCCGGCTTTGGGGTTGCGAAAAGGGCAGATGAATCAGAAACCCGAAGAGCAAGCATCTCAGCCTTTGCCTCTTGGTTATGCCCCACATCATCTGAATTCCAAATTGTGGTGGGAACAACACCGTCAGATTGTTCGGCAAGGAAACGTTTGAGTCGAGGTTGGTTTCTGCCATCTTTGCCCCACCAGATTCGCCCGTCGCGCGCCATCTCACGAAAACTTTCTTCTGAGTAAGCCCAAGCGCGGCCAGCAGGTGGAAAAACAGCTTCGTCATTTGGGCTAATCAGCGGAAATAGACCTGTTGATTTGCCAGTTCTAGCAAATTGCGCACCTCTTTGGCCAGAAGTCAGACTGACATGCAATGGGCTGGAAGACCACTCACCCCGCGGGTCATCATCGGGGTTTGTGTAGTCGGTGGCGTTACGCTCACTTCTGGGTATTCGGTTAAGGCTTAGGGACGACATGCTCTTGGCAAACACGTGCACCAGGTCGCTCGATGAGGATAAAAATTCTGCGTTGTTATGGACACTTGTGGTTTTCTGCCAAGTCACCGTCGCCACAAAATTCCCCCGCCCAAACACCTCGTCCATCAGCACCTTGAGGTAATGCCCCTCGTTGTCGTCAATCGTGACCCAGATCGAGCCGTCGTCGCGCAGCAGTTCTCTTAACAGTTGCAGGCGCGGCAGCATCATGGAAAGCCATTGGGCGTGCTCCAGGTTGTCGTCGTAATGTTCAAACGCACTGCGCGTGTTGTACGGTGGGTCAATAAAAATGCACTTGACCTGGCCACGGTAAAACGGCAACAGTGCTTTGAGGGCTTCGAGGTTGTCGCCCTGAATCAATAAGTTGTCGACGCTGGCAGCGCCATGCGTAGACACTTGCTCCAGCAGTCGGTAGGGTACGTGGGCCGCGGCGGTGAAAGCAGTGGCGCGGTTCAGCCAGTCCAGCGTGGGCATGGTTACAGCACCACCTTGACCATTGGATGCGTCGACAAGGTGCGGTAAATCTCATCAAGCTGTTCGCGGCTGGTGGCGTTGATGGTGATGGTGACACCCAGGTACTTGCCGCCTTTGCTTTCGCGCAGTTCGATGGTGCTGGCATCAAATCCGGGGTCAAACTGTTCGGCAATGTGGGTGATGGCGTGCACCAGGCCGTCCACGCGCTGCCCCATGATCTTGATGGGGAAACGGCATGGGTACTGGATCAGTGAGGTTTGATTTGCATCAACCGAATGGCTTGTTTTTGCCGGTGTATGTTCGTGCATGGTGACTTTGGGGCTATTTCCGGGCGTGGTTTCTACGTATAATCGAAGGCTGATCTGGACACGGCCGGGTTGTAAAGTGAGCGTAATGTAAATGGTGACAATACCACCTTCAGAGGCACAAATCTCAGACTTTGTGCCATTGACCCGCTCCCAGGCGCAAGCCCTTGTGGCAACCCATCCCGGTATTTCACCT
>JBGSRY010000008.1:0-1717 GCA_041737325.1 Rhodoferax sp.
CGCTGACCATGGCATCTCTCCTTAGGCTTTAACTTTGAATCCGTCGGCGTATTTCTTCGGGTCTTTGCCGTCCCAGACCACGCCGTCGATGAGCTTGCTGGTGCGCATCACATCCTTTGGAATCGGTGTTTTGCTGGCCGTGGCGGCTTGTTTGTAGAGGTCAATCTGGTTGATCTGTTTGGCCACCGCCAGGTAGTCCGGGTGCTCTTTGAGCAAGCCCCAGCGTTTGTGCTGCGTCAGGAACCACATGCCGTCCGACAGGTAGGGGAAGTTGACTGCGCCGTCGTTGAAAAACTTCATGTAGTTGGGGTCGTCCCAGGTCTTGCCCATGCCGTTTTGGTAGCGCCCCAAAATGCGCTGGTTGATGGCATCGACGCTGGTGTTCACGTAGCTTTTGGCGGCAATGGTTTCGGCCATCTTGTTTTTGTTTTGCAGACCTGCGTCAATCCACTTGCCGGCTTCCAGAATGGCGGCGGTCACGGCGCGCGCGGTGTTGGGGTATTTTTTGACGAAATCACCCGTGGTGCCCAGCACTTTCTCGGGGTGGTCACGCCACACCTCTTGCGTGGTGGCAGCCGTCACCCCAATGCCGTCGATGATGGCGCGGTGGTTCCAGGGCTCACCCACGCAAAAGCCGTCCATGTTGCCGACACGCATGTTGGCCACCATTTGCGGTGGCGGCACGGTGATGACCTTGGCACCGGTCATCGGGTTGATGCCGTTGGCGGCCAGCCAGTAATACAGCCACATGGCGTGCGTACCGGTCGGGAAGGTCTGTGCGAAGGTGTAGTCGCGTTTTTCAGTCGCCATCAGCTTGGCCAGGCCAGCACCGTCCACCGCGCCTTTGTCAGCCAGTTTTTTGGACAGGGTGATGGCCTGGCCGTTGTGGTTCAGGTTCATCAGCACGGCCATGTCTTTTTTGGCCCCACCCACACCCAGGTGCACACCGTAAATCAGGCCATACAACACGTGGGCAAAGTCGAGTTCGCCATTAACCAGCTTGTCGCGCACACCGGCCCAGCTGGATTCTTTGCTGGGGATGATCTTGACCCCGTATTTTTTGTCAATGCCCAACACGCTGGCCATGACCACGCTGGCGCAGTCGGTGAGTGGAATGAATCCGATCTTGACCTCGGTTTTTTCAGGGGCATCAGAGCCTGCGGCGTAGGCCATTGAGCGCAGCGCTGGGCTGATGCCCGCCACCCCAACGGCCGCCGTTTGCAGTACCGCGCGGCGGCTGAAGCTGGATTTCAGAAGATCGGTCATGGCAATTTCCTCTCAGGGTTTCAAAAACAACAAACAAAAAAAAGGCGTCCTCACGTGACAGCTTGCAACCGTCAAGTTGCACACTGCCCGTGGGGACGCCTTTGTCCGGATTTGACTGGCCCCTTCCGCCGTTGAAAGGAGTGGGTCAAGCGACCATCACTGGTCTTGCAAGAGATAAAGCAAATGCTGTGCCAGTTGTTGTTGTGCGTTTCAATGCTATTGAATCAATAGCTTATAAAGCATTATTTACAAGGGCTACAGCACTAAAATTCGTGAATGAATGGCATGCCGCAGAAATGATGTGGGAATGACGCAGAAGGGGCACTGAAATTGTGCAGTGCACCAAATCAGCCCAGCAGGTCGGCCACGTCCAGCATGCGCTGTGCCACGTCGGCCAGCTTCAGGCCCTTGTCCATGGCAGTTTTGCGGATCTTCTTGAAGGCCTCCTCCT
>JBGSRY010000029.1:0-8965 GCA_041737325.1 Rhodoferax sp.
TGCTCCCGTGCTGCCGTTCGACTTGCATGTGTAAGGCATGCCGCCAGCGTTCAATCTGAGCCAGGATCAAACTCTATAGTTCGATCTTGAATTTTTTGTCCGATTGCTCAGACTACTCATAAATTGGAATCGACGTGAATATCATCTCTGACTTTCACATCTTTTTTACTTCATGAGCGTTTGCAAGCCAATAAAGGCTTGGTTCCTAAGAACTTTAAGCTTTTCGCTTCAAACGCCCACGCTTATCGGCTGTATGTTTTTAATGAACAAAACAAGCTCTTAACCTGTTTTTTTATGTCTTCAGCTGTGATCAGCGAAGCCTTGTATTCTAGCACGCTTTTTGCGTTTTCTTTAAAAGATTTTTTAAGTCTCTTAAAGAAAACGCCCAATCAACATGATTGGGCGTTTAGGCACTTGGTGGCCTGGGGCGGAATCGAACCACCGACACAAGGATTTTCAATCCTCTGCTCTACCGACTGAGCTACCGGGCCTAGCCTCAAATTATAGCATTAGTAAAAGCCAGCAACGCGAGACAACAACCAGTGTTTATCTGCCAAGCTGACATGCTTGCAAGAATCATCAACACCTCCCTGTGTGGGGGCTGCCATAGATGAACATCCACCAGCCTAAAGCCTCGACCTTTGCCGATCGTTTGCAAAAGTCGTCCGTCAACAAAAACGCGGTGACAACCTGCTTGATGCTCGCAACCGCGTCAGCGGCTTAGTTCAAATCGATTTCTACACGCGTTTACGCATCAAGTCCACGCCCAGTTGCTTGAGTTTTCGATAGAGATGTGTTCGCTCCAGCCCTGTCTTTTCTGCCACTCGTGTCATCGAACCATTCTCTTTGGCCAGATGAAATTCAAAATATGCTTTTTCGTATTCATCCCGCCCCTCCCGCAACGGCTTATCAAGAACAAACACCTGTGAGTCAGGCCGGCATGCATCACCGTGAACAGACACTGAACTCGGCATGGTTAAAGCGACTTCTTTCGCCTGCACTCCAACTCGACTTTGTAAGACACCAACAGCTCCTGTGGACCTGCCGGTCAGTCCACGCGCCAACCCTTGCTCCACAGCTTTAAGCAATTTTTGCAAGGTAATTGGTTTTTCCAAAAAAGCCAGGGCACCAATCCTCGTCGCTTCGACCGCAGTATCAATGGTTGCATGCCCACTCATCATGATGACGGGCATGGTCAATCCCCCGGTGGCAGCCCATTCTTTCAGTAAAGTCACACCGTCGGTATCCGGCATCCAAATGTCAAGAAGGACCAAATCAGGCCGCTCGCGCAAACGCGCAGCACGCGCTTGTGCGGCGTTTTCAGCCACCTCAACGGAATGCCCTTCATCAGTGAGAATTTCACACAGCAGATCGCGAATGCCAAGTTCGTCATCCACCACCAATATGTTTGCCATGTCGTCACTTATCCCTTGAAAAATAAACGCGTTATGCGATCTCAGCTCTGAGGCACAAGCAGGCCGCCTGCAATAGCGAATGATATCGAGACTTGTGCGCCACAAAGTTTACCGTTGATCATTCGATTCGAAATCTCGATTCGAGCCCCGTGTTCGTCTGCAATTTTTTTAACAACAGCAAGTCCTAGGCCCGTGCCCTTGTCTTTTGTCGTCACGTAGGGTTCAAAAACCCGCTTGAGAATATGCTCCGGGAACCCCGTACCAGAGTCTTGAACACATAGTCTTACTTGATTTGCACCTGGCATCCACTGGGTCTTGAGCACTACAGCAGAGTTATCGTCTTGGCGCTGTGCCGACACCGTAGCATCTTGTGCATTCTGCAACAGGTTATGAAGCACTTGGCGCAACTGCTGTGCATCCCCCAAAACAGGCGGGCAACTGGCATCAAGCTCAGATCGCACAGGCACCTGCATTTGCAGACTTTCACTGCCATACAAACTGAGCACATCAAGAGCCAGCCCATTGATATTTATAGGCTTGAGTTCAGCCGCAGGAAGACGTGCGTAATCCCTAAACTCATTGACTAACCTCTTCATTGCGTCCACTTGATCGACTATGGTTTTGACTGACTTCGTTAGAAGTGTTTGCTCAGACACAGCGAGCTTGCCAGAGAGCTTCATCGCCAATCGTTCGGCAGAGAGTTGAATCGGAGTCAATGGATTTTTAATTTCGTGGGCTAACCTTCTTGCAACCTCCCCCCATGCTTGCGACCGCTGGGCAGACACAATCTCAGAAATGTCATCAAACACCAACAGCCATTGCTTGCCCGGCAATTCTGCCCCCCTTGCAACCAGTGTGATGGTATCGTTGGCGGGGCGACCATTGGACACTCCATGGCTACTACCCAGCTCAAAAGATTGCTGCCAATGATCCAAACTGCGTTCCGACGAATACGCCAAAAAAATCCGGAACTGCTCTTCAACACGTTGCCCAAAATCTTGTATTGCATCAATTTCGACCAACCGTTGCCCTTGGTATGCAGCCAAGGGTAAACGCAAAATCCGGGTAGCGCCTGGATTGGACGACACAATTCGCCCTTCGGCATTGAGCACCATGACACCAGCAGTTAAATTGTCCAAAATGGTTTGCAAATTGGCGCGAGCCGCATTCACTTGCTCCATGCTCACTTGAACAGCCGCACGCGCATCCGAGAGTTGCTGGGTCATCACTGCGAATGCACGTGTTAATCCGTCTAGTTCATCCTTGCCATGCAAACTTATTTTTGGAGTCAAGTCACCAGCTGCCACTTCACGCACACCATCGGCCAAAAGCAAGAGTGGGCGTGCAATCTGATTCCCGAGAACGACGGCCAGCAAAACCCCGCCAAACACGGCCATGAACAAGCTCAATGTCAAGGTGCCAATGTACATACGGCGTAATCCCGAACGCGCCAAAGCCCGCTCCTGGTATTCACGATTGGCCTGATTCACTTCCAGAGCATTACGCACCAACGAAGTTGGTAAAGATTTCACCGCCAACAAATAGCGTGCTTCGCCCAATGCACTAATTCCATCGCTTTTAAGCAAGACTAGGGTTTTAATACTCGCATCGCCCCCACCCCCCACTGAGCCCTCATCCAATCCGTCAACCCAAGTCACAGCTTGCTGGCCACGCGAGGTACGAAACTGCGACTGAGTAGGCACATAGGGATTGAGTTGGTAACGCCCTTGTCCGGCAGCTGCAATCAATTGTCCAGATGCATTCCACAGCATCAAATCATCAGCCGCCATGGCATCACGTGTGCGCTCTAATTGCAAGGCTGCACGCGAATCAGGCACATCAGTCAACTGGCTTGCAGCCGCACGCGTCTTGCTGGTCAGATCAGACGACAGCGCTTCAAGCGTGGTACGTCCCAAATTTAGTCCAGCCTCCAACGCACCTTCAACTTTGATATCGAACCAGCTTTCGATTGAACGAGTCACAAATTGATAAGAAACCACATAAATCAACACCCCCGGGGCAAGCCCTGCCAAGGCAAATACTGCAGCCAATTTGACCAGCAAACGACTGCCAAATTTTTTCTGCCTGAATCGCAAGGCAAGCCGATATGCAATCCAGAGGATCACCAGCAGCAACATGCCCGCCACCACTACGTTGACAACAAACAACTGGGCGTAATTACGCTCATACAAATCCCGATTGCTGGTGGCTTGGGTGAGCAAAAAAAGCAGTACCAATCCAATGCCCACCATGGCCGTCAGACCAAGTACAACTGTCCAACGGTAAGAGCGGGAACTGCTGGTTAGATTGGATTTTTTAACCGTCATGTCACTCATTTGGCAGACTCCAGAGTGACATCCTGCTTGGAAAAAAACTGGATTTGCCATTCAGACTGCCCTAATGTGCCAATCTGCAGCGGCCTCGGCAACTGTGTCAAATTCAAGTAAAAACGCAACGCTACGACATGCTTCACACCAGGCTCCATGTCTGCAAGATCGGCAATGCGCCAGTGTGAGATACGCCGAACCCCATCCATCGCAGCTTCCAAGTCATCAAAATTCTGGTTTAAAGCCAGCCCCTGCGACGATTCGGTAAAGTCTCCGGCAGAAACATTCAATCGCCAGCGCCGCGTCAACGGGTGGTAAGACAGGCGCATGTTGCGCTGCACATTGCTGAGCTTTCGGTTTGTCCAATACCATCGTTCCCGAAGTACTTCGACCTCGGCGACAAAATAGATCGGAATCCCTTTTAACAGGGCATCTTCCACCACCAAAGGTAAATCAAATTGAAGTTGACTCGACAACCAAAGGGCATTGTCAAAACGCTCCAAGTTGAGCGACGGTGCTCCTGGTTGTACCGGTTGCGCACGCGCCCATGGCACGACCCCTAAAAAAAGGGCAGCCACAAAAACCAACATCAGCCAATTAGGCCGTCGTTTTTTCAAGTAATGCGTAATAAAAACCATCATGATCACCCGAGCCATTGTCGGTCGAGGTGGCATTCAGCTCAGAAAAACCAGGTAACAAATGCCCCGGAGAAGTCAATAACGTAGCTCCAGTGTTGCGTGCAAGAAACGCCTTGATTTGGAAGCAACCTTCAGCTTTGAACACTGAACAGGTGCTGTACAACATCCGCCCACCAGGTTTGAGCACTTGCCACAGGGCATTCAACAGCCGCATTTGAATGTGGGCAAGTTGTGCAATGTCGCTTTCGCGCCGCAACCATCGGATATCCGGATGACGACGTACGATGCCTGAAGCTGAACAGGGTGCATCCAGCAACACCGCATCAAACGGGTCGCCATCCCACCATGCAGACACATCGGCGGCATCACAGGCCAACACCTTCGCAGTCAAACCCAGGCGATTCAGGTTTTGATGAATGCGCTCGCACCGCTTAGGGTCAAGTTCCAGTGCAACAACTTCTGCATCTGCCACTTCAAGCAAATGCGCCGTTTTACCACCTGGCGCAGCACATGCGTCGAGCACACGCAAGCGTGGTTGCTGTTTTAAGCCCGTCAGCAACAACGGTGCAGCCAGCTGTGCAGCACCGTCCTGCACGGATACCCAACCCTGGTTGAATCCAGGCAACTGGTGAACCCCTACCGCGCTGGTCAATTGCACGCCGCTTGCAGCAACAGGTATGGCATCGATCGCAATCGCTTTGAGTTGTTCAAGATACGCCTCACGCCCGATACGCCGCGTATTCACGCGCAAGCTCAGCGGTGCATGACGGTTATTGGCCACCAAGATCGACTGCCAATGCTGCGGCCAATCTTTGCTCAACTGGCTGATCCACCACGTGGGATGGTTCCATTTCGCAGACACATCCTGCTGTACCCGGTCGATTAAAACGCCACGTTCACGCAAAAACCGGCGCAGGCAGGCATTGATGAAAGGTGCTTGCGGCTTGGTTCCAGCACCCCTTTTGGCGGCTTCAACAGCTTGATTTACCAGCGTAAACGCGTCATACAGTGGATCATCCGATTGGCATAACAAAGCAATAGTTGTACACAACAAAGCATCCACTGATGCAGGAGGTGCACGTTTTGCCAGAAGCTTCAGCAAGGCCTGGGCCAACCCCAGTGAACGAAGCACTACAAAACTCAGCGCCTGGACGCCCGGTCGCATGGCAGAGTCGACTTCATCCAGTGCGACCGTCCCTGAGCATCCCTGACGAATTTGGTACACCACCTTGGCCGTCAATTGCAATTGCCTCCACAAAGGAGGTGTGCCAGCATGAGTCATAAGTCTTTAGTAATAAAAACGCCTCAAGCCCTTAATAAAAGGACTTGAGGCGCTATATTTTTAGTAGCAAACAGCAAATTACTCGGCTGCTGCACCCTCGCCTTGCTCGGCCTCTGTTTCTACGTTACCAGCTAGTTCAGCCGCCTCGGCCTCGGCAATGGCACGACGCTCGGCATCGTCCATGTTTTCGCGAACCTTGCGGGCTTCGTGGTAAGCCAAACCGGTGCCAGCCGGAATCAAGCGGCCAACAATCACGTTTTCTTTCAGGCCACGCAGACCGTCGCGCTTGCCCATGATGGCCGCCTCGGTCAGCACACGTGTGGTTTCCTGGAAAGAAGCCGCGCTGATGAAGCTGTCGGTGGACAGCGATGCCTTGGTGATACCCAGCAACAAGTTGGTAAAAGTTGCCGGAACCTTGCCTTCGGCACGCAAGGCATCGTTGGTGTTGAGCATTTCAGAGCGTTCCACCTGCTCACCGTTGATGTAATTGGAGTCACCGGCCGCCTCGACCACCACACGGCGCAACATCTGACGAACAATCACTTCAATGTGCTTGTCGTTGATCTTCACACCTTGCAAACGGTACACGTCTTGCACCTCGTCCACAATGTAGCGGGCCAGTTCTTCGGCTCCCAACAAACGCAAGATGTCTTGTGGGTCAGCCGGGCCGTCCACCACCACTTCACCCTTGTTGACGATCTGGCCTTCATGCACCAGGATGTTCTTCTCTTTGGGCACCAGTTCATCCCAGACCTTGCCTTCTGGATCGGTGATCTGCAGGCGGATCTTGCCTTTGGTTTCCTTGCCGAACGAGACGGTTCCGGTCATCTCCGCCAGCATGCCCTTGTCTTTGGGCGAGCGTGCTTCAAACAACTCGGCCACACGCGGCAAACCGCCTGTGATGTCTCGGGTTTTTTGACCTTCCACTGGAATGCGGGCCAACACCTCGCCTGGACCTACGTCTTGGCCATCGCGTACTTGCACCAGGGCTCCAATCGGGAAACCAATGGTCACAGAATGGTCTGTGCCTGGAATTTTCACTTCATTTCCGGACGCATCAATCAGTTTGACAATAGGACGAACCACCTTGGCAGAACCACGGTGCTTCGGATCAATCACGACCAGGGTCGAGAGACCGGTGACATCGTCAACCTGTCTGGCCACGGTCAACCCTTCCACCACATTTTCAAACAGGGCTTTACCTGCGTATTCGGTGATGATGGGGCGCGTCAACGGATCCCAGTTCGCCAAGATAGCGCCAGCCTTCACGGTCTGATCCGCCTTGACGGTGAGTACTGCACCATAGGGCACTTTATGGCGTTCACGCTCGCGACCATGTTCGTCGTGAATGACAATCTCACCAGAGCGAGAAATCACCACCAATTCACCCTTGCCGTTGGTGACATAGCGCATGGTGGCGTTAAAGCCAATGTTGCCATTGGATTTAGCCTCCACACTGGAAGCAATGGCAGCGCGAGACGCAGCACCCCCGATGTGGAACGTGCGCATGGTCAGCTGTGTACCGGGCTCACCAATGGACTGGGCCGCAATGACCCCCACGGCCTCACCGCCATTGACCAAACCACCACGGCCCAGGTCACGGCCGTAGCATTTGGCACAAATACCAAATCGTGTTTCACAAGTCAACGCTGTACGCACCTTGACTTCGTCCACCCCTGCCGCTTCAAGCTCCTCGATCAAGTCTTCATCAAGCATGGTGCCAGCGGTGGCCAGCACAGATTGGTTTTCAGGGTGAAGCACGTCATCGGCAGTGGTGCGCCCCAGAATGCGGTCGCGCAATGATTCGATCGTCTCACCACCTTCGACAATGGCACGCATCAGGTAGCCACTGTGGGTGCCACAGTCTTGTTCGGTCACCACCAGATCTTGCGTCACATCGACCAGACGACGGGTCAGGTAACCTGAATTCGCCGTTTTCAAAGCGGTATCGGCCAAACCTTTACGTGCACCGTGGGTGGAGATGAAGTACTCCAGCACATTCAGACCTTCACGGAAATTGGCCGTAATAGGAGTTTCAATGATGGATCCGTCTGGCTTGGCCATCAGACCACGCATGCCCGCCACTTGCCGAATCTGGGCGGGGGAGCCGCGCGCACCGGAGTCTGCCATCATGTAAATCGAGTTGAAGGACTCTTGCGGCACCTGGTTGCCGTGGCGATCAGTGACCGTCTCTTTGGAGAGTTGAGCCATCATCACTTTGGCAACTTCATCGCCCGATTTACCCCAGATGTCCACCACCTTGTTGTAGCGTTCACCCGCCGTCACCAACCCAGAGGTGTACTGCTGCGCAATTTCTTTGACCTCATTTTCAGCGCGCTCGATGATGCCTGGCTTCTCGGTCGGCACCAGCATGTCTTCGATGGAGATCGAGATACCAGAGCGCGTCGCCAAACGATACCCGTATTGCAACAGCTTGTCGGCAAACACCACGGTTTCTTTCAAACCACACTTGCGGAACGACACATTGATGAGCTTTGAAATTTCTTTCTTTTTCAACGCTTTGTTGATGTTCGAGAACGGCAAACCTTTGGGCAAGATTTCGGACAACAAGGCCCGCCCTGCCGTGGTTTCCCACAGCTTGGTGGACGGTACCAGTTCACCGGTTTCCTTGTCTTTGGTGTACTCGGTCAAACGCACGTTGATGCGTGCGCTCATCTCAACTTCACCAGCATCAAAAGCGCGTTGCACTTCGCTCACGTCTGAAAAAATCAACCCCTCACCCTTGCCGTTGATGCGGTCACGGGTGGTGTAGTACAGACCCAGCACCACGTCTTGCGACGGCACAATCGAGGGCTCACCATTGGATGGGAACAGCACGTTGTTGGAGGCCAGCATCAAGGTGCGGGCTTCCATCTGGGCTTCCACCGACAAAGGCACGTGCACGGCCATCTGGTCACCGTCAAAGTCGGCGTTGAACGCAGCGCAAACCAAGGGGTGCAATTGAATCGCCTTGCCTTCAATCAGGATGGGCTCAAACGCCTGAATACCCAAGCGGTGCAGCGTAGGTGCACGGTTGAGCATCACCGGATGTTCGCGAATGACCTCTTCCAGAATATCCCACACCACAGGTGTGCCAGACTCCACTTCTTTCTTGGCAGCCTTGATGGTGGTGGCAATGCCCATCGCTTCCAGTCGGCTGAAGATGAAGGGCTTGAACAGCTCAATCGCCATCAGCTTGGGCAGGCCGCACTGGTGCAGCTTCAGCGTCGGGCCAACCACGATGACCGAACGGCCAGAGTAGTCCACCCGCTTGCCCAGCAAGTTCTGGCGGAAGCGGCCGCT
>JBGSRY010000072.1:0-1886 GCA_041737325.1 Rhodoferax sp.
CCGGGCTGGGGACGATGATCTGGCGTGCCTGGATGCGGCGCTGACCCACTATCGGGACGACCCGCGCCTGGTGGCGGTGGGTGAAATCGGGCTGGATTATTTTGTGCCAGAGTTGTGCAAGAGCCCGTTGCGTGAGCGCCAGCAGTTTTTTTACCGTGCCCAACTCAAGCTGGCACGTCAGCACCAGTTGCCCGTGGTGCTGCATGTGCGCCGATCGGTAGACCACATCATCAAAGGCTTGCGCGATGTGGCCGGCCCGGGCGGGCACTGGCAGGGCATTGCACATGCCTTTAACGGCAGCCTGCAACAGGCCCAGGCGTTGATGGATCTGGGGTTGAAACTGGGTTTTGGTGGCGCACTCACCTTTGAGCGCGCGCTGCAACTGCGCCGTCTGGCGGTGAGCTTGCCACTGGACGCGATCGTGCTGGAAACCGATGCCCCCGACATGCCGCCGCACTGGCTCTACCAAACCACAGCGCAACGTGCGGGTGGTGTGCCACAGGGCATCAACTCACCCGCTGAACTGCCACGCATTGGGCAAGCGCTTGCGGCCTTGCGCGGCATCCAGGTCGAGGCGCTGGCGCAGGCCACAACCCACAACGCGCTTGACGCACTGCCACGGTTGAGCCCCCTGCGCAGGGGTAAGTCGGGTTAACAGGGCCTATCCCTGCCGAGGCTGGTCTATTTCAGCTGGCCTGACACCATCCTGGATAATCGGCGCACTGTGAAAAAATTACCCTCCAAACTCCCCGACGTTAATTTCTCCGATGACGGCCCGGTGCGCCACTTGCACTTGGGCACGGAATGGATTCAAGGTTCCATGTACTTGCAAGACCCCATCGGTCTGGTGCATGAATATGTGGAGCGCATGATGGCCTGGCTGCTGTTTGTAGAGCCCAACACGGTCAAAGACCGTCGCGCCATGCAGCTGGGGCTGGGGGCGGGGTCGCTAACCAAGTTTTGCGCCAAAGCGCTGCGCATGAAAACCACCACTATCGAGCTCAACCCGAAGGTGCTGGCCATGTGTCGCCACCGCTTCAACTTGCCCGCTGACAACGCCATGATGCAGGTGGTGCTGAATGACGCGTCGCAAGAAATTCTGAACCCGGTCTGGTGGGGCACGGTCGATGCGTTGCAGGTGGATTTGTACGACCACGAGGCCGCCGCGCCGGTGCTCGACAGTCTGCCGTTTTACAACCATTGCCGCCGCCTGCTGACCCCCGAGGGTTGCATGACCGTGAACCTGTTTGGCCGCGCCTCCAGCTTTGACCGCAGCGTTGAAAAAATGGCTGCAGCCTTCGGGCAAAAAGCCATTTGGGCGTTCAAGCCCACGCGTGAAGGCAACACCGTGGTGCTGGCGCAGCACACGCCGAGCCGCCCCAAGCGTGAAGTCTTGATGGCCCGCGCGCGCACGATTCAAATCAACTGGGGCTTGCCGGCTGACAAATGGGTGCGGGTGTTCAAACCCATGCAAGCATGAACCACGCCGCCAGCCCCAAGTCGCTGCCCCAGAAGCCAACGCTGGCAACCGGCCCACTGGACTGGCGCAGCCTGGTGCAGTGGCTGCTGGCGGATGCGCAGATCACCGCGGCTGAATCGCAGCGCATTCATACCCGTTGTGCCCAGGCCGAGAGTGTGCAACACCCGCTGGTGCGTCTGGCAGCGGTGGCGGTGCGCCGCGCCAGCGACGACAAGCCGCTGGACATTGAGGCCCTGGCCCAATGGCTGGCAGGCCGCACCGGCTTGGCTTATCTGCGCATTGATCCGCTCAAGGTGGACGTGGGCAAGGTGGCTGATGCAATGAGCGCGGCCTATGCCGAACGCCACAAAATTCTGCCGCTGCAGGTCACCGCACATGAAGTGGTGGTGGCCACCGCCGAGCCCTT